>CAMHMG010000026.1 GCA_946186175.1 uncultured Clostridia bacterium
AACTTTTTCGGCGTTGAATTATTCATTTATATTATATATAATAACCTAAATCCAACCCAACAAACTTATAATTATAAAAAATACAAGTTATAAAGGAGCATATTATTATGGACAATTCAAACAATAACATCGAATACACAGAAGATACAATTTCTATATTATTAGATGACGGCAAAGAAGTTGAATGTGATATCCTTGCAATATTTGAGGTTCGAAGTCAATTCTATGTAGCCCTTCTTCCTCAGACTCCTATTGAAGGCTATGAAGAAGGCGAATATTTCCTATACCGCTACTCTTCTGATGGGGATAATGTAGAATTATCCGACATCGAAACAGATGAGGAATGGGAAGCGGTTGAAGACAAATTCGAAGAATTGTTAGATGAAGAGGAATTCAACTCAATGAACCCTTAAGCTGCTGAAACAACTCAAGGTCCTCTTTTGACACCTTCATATTGGTAGTTATTTTCTTTCCCTGTGGATCGGTCACACTGATTTCAATTATACTTCCCTCATCAATCATCTGACCGGCCGCCTTAAAGAACATAGGGACCTTGGGATGATTTCCCTTAAATTTGTCATAAAGACCTTTTAATTGCATTAAAGCCATTGGATTCATAATAATAACCTCATTTCATATCATTTAATTCATAATTAACATACCATTTATTTAATTGTTTGGGCTTTCGCCTCTCCTCCGTCAAGGATTATACTCTGTCAACTTTGGCTTGAAATACTTACCAATAACTTTCATTATTTTCCCCTATTCTGTACAAATCTATACAACCGGAGTATCTATTTTGCTCATTACAAGCAAAACATCAGATGATTTATCCTACGGAAAACAATCAACAAAATCCATATATATCAGACCCATCGACAATTTGCAACATTTTTCACAAAAAATTTTTATAAAAAAAAGATAATTTCCACTTGTGCTTTTTCTAATTTTAATAGATAATGGATAGCAGTATTGTAAGTAGGAGGCAAATGATAATGTCAAAAAGAACAGACATACACAAAGTTTTAATTATCGGCTCCGGTCCGATCGTAATCGGTCAGGCTTGTGAGTTTGACTATTCAGGAACTCAGGCATGCAAAGCTCTCAGAAAGCTTGGTTACGAGATCGTACTTGTTAATTCGAATCCCGCAACTATCATGACAGACCCTGAAACCGCAGATGTTACTTATATTGAACCGTTAAATGTTGACCGACTCGAGCAGATAATCGCTAAGGAGCGACCAGATGCTCTTCTTCCTAATTTGGGTGGACAGTCCGGTCTTAATTTATGTTCAGAACTATATAAAGCAGGTATTCTTGACAAATATAATGTTCAGGTAATCGGTGTTCAGGTCGATGCAATTGAGCGTGGCGAAGATCGTATCGAGTTTAAGAAGACAATGAACGAACTCGGAATCGAAATGGCACGAAGTGAAGTCGCTTACAGTGTTGATGAAGCTCTTTCAATTGCAGATAAGCTCGGATATCCTGTTGTTCTTCGTCCTGCATATACTATGGGTGGCGCAGGCGGCGGACTCGTATATAATAAAGATGAATTAAAGACTGTATGTGCAAGAGGTCTTCAGGCAAGTCTTGTCGGACAGGTTCTTGTTGAGGAATCAATACTTGGCTGGGAAGAATTAGAGTTAGAAGTTGTACGCGACAGCGAAGGCAATATGATAACCATATGTTTCATAGAAAACATTGATCCATTAGGTGTTCATACCGGAGATTCTTTCTGCTCTGCTCCTATGCTTACTATTTCAGAAGAATGTCAGAAGAGATTACAGGAACAGGCATATAAGATTGTTGATAAGGTTCAGGTAATCGGTGGTACTAATGTACAGTTTGCACACGATCCGGTTTCAGATCGTATAATCGTTATAGAGATCAATCCACGTACTTCACGCTCTTCTGCCCTTGCTTCTAAGGCAACAGGTTTCCCTATTGCCCTTGTTTCAGCAATGCTTGCAACAGGACTTACACTTAAGGATATTCCTTGTGGCAAATACGGAACTCTTGATAAATATGTACCGGACGGAGACTATGTTGTAATCAAGTTTGCACGCTGGGCATTTGAGAAATTCAAAGGCGTTGAGGACAAACTCGGAACTCAGATGAGAGCCGTAGGTGAAGTAATGAGTATCGGTAAGAACTTCAAGGAAGCTTTCCAGAAAGCTATAAGAAGTTTGGAGACAGGTCGTTACGGTCTTGGTCATGCCAAGATTTTTGATTCTCTCTCAAAAGATGAATTATTGCATATGCTCATTACTCCTTCTTCAGAGAGATATTTCGTTATGTACGAGGCATTAAGAAAAGGTGCTACCGCAGATGAGATATTTGAACTTACTAAGGTTAAACACTATTTCATTGAGCAGATCAAAGAGCTTGTTGATGAAGAAGAAGAATTATTGAAATCAAAAGGCAGCCTTCCTGCTGATGACCTTCTCATTCAGTCTAAGAAGGATGGTTTCTCCGACAAATATATCAGTCAGTTACTAGAGATTTCTGAGGATGATGTCCGCAACAAGCGATTATCACTCGGAGTTGAAGAAGCTTGGGAGGGTGTTCACGTAAGTGGAACCGAGAACAGTGCTTACTACTACTCTACATATAACTCTGAAGATAAGAATCCTACTACTGATAACAAGAAGATCATGATACTTGGCGGTGGTCCTAACCGTATCGGACAGGGTATCGAATTTGATTACTGCTGTGTTCACGCAGCTCTTGCACTTAAGAAGTTAGGATTTGAGACGATCATTGTTAACTGTAACCCCGAAACAGTATCAACTGATTATGATACATCTGATAAGCTTTATTTCGAGCCTCTTACACTTGAAGATGTTCTTAGCATTTATAATAAAGAAAAACCACTTGGAGTTATCGCTCAGTTTGGTGGTCAGACACCGCTTAACCTTGCTGCTGACCTCGAGAGAAATGGAGTTAAGATCTTAGGTACATCCCCTTCTGTTATCGATCTTGCAGAGGACAGAGACCAGTTCCGTGCAATGATGGAGAAATTAGATATTCCTATGCCGGAATCAGGAATGGCAGTAAATGTTGAAGAAGCAATCGAGATTGCTCATAATATCGGTTATCCTGTTATGGTTCGCCCTTCATACGTTCTTGGTGGACGCGGAATGGAAGTCGTATATGACGACGAAAGCATGACCGACTACATGAAGGCAGCTGTTGGTGTAACTCCTGACAGACCTATACTTATTGACCGTTTCCTTAATAACGCATTGGAGTGTGAATCAGATGCTATTTCTGACGGTACTCATGCATTTGTTCCTGCTGTTATGGAGCACATTGAGCTTGCGGGTGTTCACTCAGGTGATTCGGCATGTATCATTCCTTCAATCCACATTTCAGAAGAGAATGTTAATACTATCAAAGAATATACAAGAAAGATTGCTGAAGAAATGCATGTAAGAGGACTTATGAATATGCAATATGCTATTGAAAATGGCAAGGTATATGTTCTTGAAGCCAATCCTCGTGCTTCACGTACAGTACCACTTGTTTCAAAGGTATGTAACATCAGGATGGTTCCTCTTGCAACAGATATAATCACAAGTGAACTTACAGGCCGCCCATCTCCTGTTCCGGAACTCAAAGAACAGAGCATTCCTTACTTCGGTGTCAAAGAGGCTGCTTTCCCATTTAATATGTTCCAGGAAGTTGACCCTATACTCGGTCCTGAGATGAGATCAACAGGTGAGGTACTCGGACTTTCACAGGTATCTTACGGTGAAGCCTTCTATAAGGCTCAGGAAGGTGTTGGCTCTAAGCTTCCACTTAAAGGAACCGTACTTATCTCTGTTAACAGAAAGGACAAAGAATTCGTTGTTGATGTTGCTAAGAGCTTCAAGGATGATGGTTTCAACATTCTGGCAACCGGCAATACCTATGAACTTATCAAAGAGGCAGGCATTGAATGCAACAAGATTAAGAAACTCTATGAAGGACGTCCTAATATACTTGATGCTATAACAAATGGTGAGATTGATCTTATTATCAACTCTCCTGTCGGCAAGGACAGTGTTCATGACGACAGTTATCTTCGTAAGGCTGCTGTCAAAGCAAAGATTCCTTACATTACAACTATCGCTGCTGCCCGTGCTACAGCAGAGGGTATCAAGTATGTTAATGAGCACAAGACTGGTGAGATTGCTTCATTGCAGGAACTTCACTCAAAAATTACTGATAAGTAATATCCTATCAAATTTATAATCAACTATTCTCCTGTCACAATATTGTGGCAGGAGTTTTTATTTTTATAGAAATAAAACATCTGAAAATAAAAAAATAATGCAACACTTCTCACAAATTTTTACACCTATATTATATAAGCCACAATAATTAAGTGGCTAATATGTCACTACTGTGATATACTTGACTAAATTTATGTTATATAATATATAACATCTTACATTTTTTCAGAAAAAGATTGGAGGCGTTACATTTATGAAAAAAACATTAGGAATTGCTTTGGTTTTATGTCTATTACTTACGGGCTGCGGAAGTTCTGCTTCTGACTCAAGCAGCTATGAAGCTGCCGACAGAGTATATAACGGAGCAACAGCAGGCTTTAATTCAAAATCAGCTTCTTATTCAAATGACGATTATGCAGCCGCTGCAGGAGAATACTATGATGAAACTGATGCCGCTGATGATGCATATTATGAAGAGGCTGTTGAAACTGAGAATTATGATGCCGGATCCGCTTCACCCGATGACGCATTAAAGGATGCTGAGAACCAGATAAAATCTGCCGAAAACAAAGGTGTTATCAATGCAGAGATGCTTGTATATACCTGTAATGTATCAATACGCACTGACAAATTCGAAGAATCATATGACAAGCTCAAAAATCTAGTCAATGATATGGGCGGCTTTATTGAAAGCGAAGATTACAACGAAAGTGATTCTTCATACAGTTCAAGCAAGACAACCCATATGACAGTACGTGTTCCGTCTAATAATTATAATACAATGTTGGATTCATTCGGTGATATCGGAACCGTTTCGAGTAAGTCATCCAATGCGCAGAACGTATCCCAGGAATACAGTGACACAGAAAAAGCATTGGAAATATATGAGGCAGAGCTTGCCCGTTACATTGAAAGAATTAAAACCATCAAAGATGAATCTGCACTTCTTGATCTGGAAAGCAAGATAACAGAGCTTCAGATAAACATCGCTCAGCTAAAGAGCCGCAAATCCCAAATCGAAACAGATGTTGCATATAGCTATGTATATCTTACACTTACAGAATCCAGCTATAAAGAAGAAACCCAAACTTCATTCGGCGGACGTTTCATTAATACGATCAAACAATCGCTTCAAAGCTTCCTTGATATCGGTGAAGGATTACTCTTCTTCGTAATACTTGTACTTCCGGAAGTCATTGTTATCTTCATAATCGTATTTATAATAATCAAGCTGATTAAACGCAAGAAACGTAAGAAAGCTGAAGAGAGAGCCAAGAAAGAAGCTGTAAATACAGATACCGACACTGCATCCGGTACTGATGTTAATAATCCTAATGGTTCTAATGACAATGTTGGGAATACTATTGACAAAAGTGTTTAATGCTTTTATTAATTATTACTTCAGTGAAGATGTGTAATAAAAAAGGAATACTGTACTTCTATTATTAAAAATAGAATATAGTATTCCTTTTTGTATGCCAAGACGTTTTCGACATTGTCAAAATGCCACCTCTGGTTCATCTCCAGTTATCGTAACCTCAAACAAACCTGTTTCAGAAGTGATTTTTTCTCCCAAATCCTTTACTTCTTTAATCATTACTGCATCTGTATTATTATTGCCTGATGATGTAGCCGATTCTTTCTTTCCGGATGATCTATCCTGTGAATCTGTTACCTTAACGTTATTTGTTCCATCACTGATTTTAGGGGCTACCTGTGGATTAACTGTTTCCCCTGCATTAGAGCCTTCCTGCGGATTAACTGTTCCTTCTGCATTAGAGCCTTCCTCTCCCGAATCACCATAATCAGGTTTTTCAGTAATCTCACCCGGATCAAATATATATCCCGGAACCTTGAACATTCTTTATAATCCATTTTTGACTGTCAGAATTATTAACATTATTAAATTCAATATTAGTATGATTAGCCAGACCTTCTCCTGAAGCTGTGAGTGCCAATCCGGTATCAGGATCACTTATTGAATAATAACCATCACCCAATGCTGAAACTAAACGAAAGACTCCATTATCTACAGAAACGCTGGCATTAGCAGCCTCAGTTGCAACATTCAAACGCTTTGGTTCAGGCTTTGGATTTTTAAAATTAGGTCTGATAATCCAGCTAAAATTATATAATCCGTCTTTTTTGGTTGTAGATTTCGCCCCCCTTAGTTGAGCCGTACTTCCTCTGCTTGGAGCATAATCGACATATTTGTAATAATTTGATCCCACCTCATATATTATTCCCACATGTCCTGCGGTTTTAGCTCCATATTTGTTAACATCCCATATAAACAAATCTCCCGGTTGAGGCTTAACACTATTTCCATATCTCGTATAATAAGCGGTAGGAATACTCTGCGTTCCATAGTCTGCTGCTATTCCTTTAATTGCACATCTTCTATATCTTTACCAAGCCATTGTGTATACTTTCTTGCCAGATCAACGCACTGTACACCTGCAGCTTTATCAACATCTTCTCCCGGTTTATCAAATAACGATTTACACCAGGCAACAGCATCATCCTTTGTTTTATTAAATGTTTCTGCCTTAGCCTGCGTTACAGGCACTATAATTAATATCAATGCAGCTATTAAACATTTAATAATCCTAGTTTTCACTTCTTTCATCAACACTTTACCCCCTTATTTAACAACTCTTCTTTTATTATTTTTCTTACAAAAAAATCCTGCACCTGCACTTAATGCCATAAAAAAAGAAACCGGAATTCCAATCATGATCAGATATATAACAATCCCACCGCCAAGATTAGACTCCGGAGTCACAAAATATCAACCAAAGCCATCACTGAATAAATGAAACAATTGTTCACTCCTCCCTATTAACAATGTATTTTGAAAGATTATATCAATCAATCAAATACCTGTCTCCACCCGAAAGGGTGATTTTTCAGAAATCCGGAAGCACAAGCCGCTGACCTACAGCATCCACAACAACCTGTAACGACTTCTTATAGCCTGTCTTTGCATAAATTGATTTCAAATGTCCTTTAACAGTATTAACAGATATATTCATATCGTCGGCTATTTCCTGATATGACTTTCCCATCACTAATTCCCTTATAATATCAAATTCCCGATCAGTTAATTCCTCACTGCTAGCTTCACCAATCTGGACAGATGGCGATTTATCAGGATATACTGACTCTCCGTTAACTGTCCGGTCTAAAACATCAAGAAATTCCATATCTCCCATTTCCTTATACCAGAAACTTTCACAGCCCGCTTTCTTAGATCTGGATATAAATGAATACTCGGGCATGGATGTCATTATTACAATTTTTATATTTGGATGAAGCTTCTTAATCTTTTCAGCGCTGACCAATCCCGATGAACCATCTTCAGTACATACATCCATTACGACAAGATCAATCTGATTACGCTTCCTCAAAGAATTGCTCACCTGCTATAGTTTCCTCAGGTGTATGATAGAGGGAAGTAACTGTTTTAATTTACGAAGCACCACCGCATGTCCGATATGAATATCCGGCGCACTGGGATCCATACCGAATTTTACAGTAATCGGCTTACCTGTGATAATACTTTTTTTAAGCTTTTCCTCTAATTCCTCTTCTCCCACCAGATTGACTGCTCCCTGTTTAATAATGCGCATCTGGTGTTTTACCTGTTGATTGATCATTTCGTTGGTTGTCATTTTTCCTTCCTTTCCGAGGTATTATACAAAAAACTCCCGCCCTTCAAAAGGACGAGAGTCTGTTAATCTCGTGATACCACCTAATGTTTATAAACAGTTCACACTGCCTACCTCTTCAAGTACGACCTTACGGCTTATACTCTAGCACGTTAACGGATGCAGGTACCGTCGCAGCCTACTATCCACGCTTATCATAGAATTGCCAGACTATGATTGGTCGCACCAATCAGATCCATTCTTTCACAGATTGTCAGATGATACTGCATCTTTCTTTTGCCAGTGTGACACTGCATCTCCCTGTCCCGGCACCAACTTCCAGAATACATTTTTCTTTGTTTTACTGAATAAGCTCCTTTACATATTTCATCGTTGTCAGGCATTCTACCTGCCCGCATCGACTAAGCAATCTTCCGTCTTCTTCACATCAACTTCCGATTAATCTCTTCCATATTCATCTTTCATATCTATGATTAATCACCAAACATCTCCAATACCTCTTCACTCGTTTGGGGACCTGTCGCAAATTTGATCCAACATCGGTCACCAATTTCCCTTCCGTTACTAATCTTCAAAATATCTTCTCCTATCATACGAATACCGTAACGACAACAGGTTTCATATAACCCTTGACGATTATCCTCCGGCAGCCTGTCCTGCAGCCATTCCAAAACCGCCGCTGCTGAATATCCATTTCTGAATTCCCATGGTATATATTCCTCACACTTTCCGATCGGTTTATACTCAACAATCGTATCATTTACATCAAACCAGCAAAGCTCCACATCCTTATACATAATGATACCTGTAATATGTCCTAATCGCATAAAGCCACCTCCATTCCCAAAGTCTTCAAGCTATACCTCAAATAAGGTTCTGCCAGACTATTCGGTAATAACTTTTCAGGAATTTGAATTGTCGTTTTTTTCGGTAATTCTGTAATTTCTGCAAAATAGTTTAATGCCTGATTCCAGTCATGAAATGGTTTTTTACTCATTTTTTGAATGCATTGTTCAATCGATAATCCTTTATAATATACATCATGTTCAAATAATCCTAAACCAAAATCAAACAACGGAGCCACCTCATACCCACTGCCATCATACAATACACCAAAATTAAACAGATGTCTGTCTTCATTGCCAACTATAAAGTCCAGTAATGTCATCTTTCCCAAATAATCTGTAAGATCTAAATGAGTATTGGAATTTAGAAGATCAATTGTAAATTTGATTCGATCGATCACGTCACTATACTCATATATCTCATTTGCCCCTTTTAATTTTCCAAACGGAATGAATCGCTTTTCTCCCCAATAAGCAGAATAAGAACAATCCCTCCCACTAATTCTTCCCAAAAATTGTTCCAGACAGTTGATCCCCAACTGTCTGCCAATTATAGAAGATATCACCTCCACCAGATCGTCATTCCAAAATCGGAGTTGATAATAGAAACGTTCCTTGATCAAAAAAAGTCTGTCTTTTGACAACCACTTTTTTTGTGCTCCTTTGGAGACAGAATGAATATCCAGTTCAATGCAATCCTGCTTATCAAACAACATGGAATATTCTTTCTTTATCTGATTAACCGGTATGTCTCTGTTTTGTCTGCATATTATATCATCAAAATCAGCATCCACCGAACATATTTCGTTTTCATTCATTTTACAATCTTTGATCTCACACAAATGAAACCTTGCAAACATATCCATTTTCTACGCACCTCATCTCTGCACAAATTAGGCTAAGCATCTAAGCATCATTATAACAAACCATATCCCCTTTGAACAGAACAATTTCTCATAGGTGATTCCCATCATCCTGGATAAGCGTTTTATATAAAAAGAAACCGCTGTTTCTTTTTATATAGAAAATTATTATTTTTTCCAAAGCACATAGATTACATTTCCTTCACCGTCACAATAATCAACCTCTTTAATATCCCCTTCTTTGAGTATATTTGAATATTCTGCAAGCTGAGAATATCTAACCTTTTCACTACTACTTTGATATTTAAAGAAATCCAAAGTGCTTTCGCGAATACAATATTTAATAACGCCGTGGTTTATATCTATTACCATCAAATCTCCTGCTACACTTCTTTTCTCCCGCCTTAAATATACTCCATCATCTAAAAAAGCAACCTTCATATCTTTTTTAAAATTTTCACCAAGCTTGGTAATTGCTTTTGGATTCTGAAAAACAGGGACTAAAACAACAAGCAAAAACATCATTATAAGAAGACCGATTCCAATGCCTCTCATAATGAGCTTTCTTCTAAGCCTTTTAAAAGGCGTTACATCCCTATCCTCTTTAAGTTCAATTGATTTATTCATAATTTCCAACATACCCTGACAACTTGGACAATCCGCAAGATGTTCCTCCACCATTTGTCTGCTCTCATCACTTAGCACATCATCGATATATAAGGGTAGTAAATCATTAATAATATTACAATCTGTCTTTCCCATTCTGATTCATCCTTTCCGATCATTGTCCTACTTTCGTCATCTACATGTCTGCCATTAATCTCTACATAACTTACTCTTTGCCATAAAACCGACATAATTCTAATAGCAGTCTCCTATTAACTAATACACTTCGTCATTCTTACATACTTTATGTTTTCCGTTCCATCATGCTGACGATCTTAGCCTTTGCCCTGTAATACGTCACTCTCGCCCAGCTTTCAGTCTTACCATATGATTTCGCAATCCCCTGATACGAAAGTTCATTTATTACCTTCATCGTAAAGACCCCTTTATAGGGTTCATCAAGTTTCTCCAAAATCTCCTTGATTTCCCTTGCAGACTCCTTATCCTCAATACTGCCAAGTACATTAACCCGGTCATCAGAGACATTTTCTAATAAATCCTTTGTATCAACATCTAAAACAACTCGCTTCTGTTTTCTGACATAATTGAGATAATCATTTCTTGCAATCTTACAAAGCCATACTTTAATGTCACAGTCTCCGCGAAATTTATGGATGTTTTTAACCGCCTTGTAAAATGTGTTCTGAGTTATTTCCTCTGCCACATCCATACTTCCTGTCAGGGAATTTGCAAAAAGCAGCACGTCTTTATAATATTTTCGATAAATGATATCCATCTCCGACTCGTGCCGTTTCAAGCATATCCCTCCCATTCTCTTGTTGTAGATTTTCTATCTTTTATTCATTTATAACTACCGACTAATCTTATTTTAACAAAAAATATTACTTATCAGTAGAGAAACTTTTCAAAAATGGTTCTAATGATTCGGCATTTGAATTAGTATTAGCACCAATAGCATACACATAATCCGGATTATTAGCATCATTTAATATGTATAATATGAACTCTTTGTTTTCATCCGTAAACATCTTTCTTCCATTCCACTTGATCCGATAACCACTATTACCATCTATAGTTATCGGCGAACTATCATAAGTACCATGTTCCCGAAGATTTATCTGCATAACACTTTCAAATGTCTCCGCATTGAATTCTTTATATGAGTTGTCCATTTGAATATTTAGGTTTGCCGGACCCATTCTTAGTTTATGGCTGTCTATAAAATCCAGCAAACCAAAATGTCCAAATACTCCCGAAAAATTATGATCCATATATGCTGACTCATTCTGTGTAAACTCAGCATTTTTCTCCATACGGTAGATAAAAATATAATCATCACTGTTGGTATCTACAAATGCGCCAAACTCATCAGCCTCTTCGTACTTTTCATCACCTACATCTACCATCTTACCAAGCATTTCTTCAAATATATTTGTTTTTACAGTGTCCCACTTCTCATATCCTGATGGAAGATTAATATAACCTGTCTTTGGATCACCATCTCGTTTTCCACTATCTGCCAATCTGTTCATCGTCGATGACTGTCTTGATAATGAATAAGTATTAATACAATCCCTGCATTCCTCGTATCCCACCTGATAAGTAAAACATATACTATGAATCATATTCTTATAAATAGAATCTGTAAAAATATAGTTGGTTATGAAATGTTTTTTTATCCTTCTTTGTATAATAAATATCATAATATCCGGATAGATTATTAATGTTAACCCAACCTCCATGTGTATCAGCACCATCTTCCATGCTGACAAAATTTTGTATACTATGTATATTGTAAGAGCCATCATAAATCAAACTATTTAAATAATCGTCTATTGTGTCAGAAGTCACCTTCCGTTTCTTCTTTTTACATAAATAATAATCTTCAAATCCTAAACCAATATAATCTTTTTGCCTTCTATCAGGGGTTATCAACGAAATTGTTATGCATGCATTTCCTTTCGGATCTACCAATCTAACACCATCTGATATCCCATCTTTCCCTCCGGCATAGTCCTCATTATTACCATCAAATGAACCCTTCAATACAAAGCCATCAGGAACATCAATAAATCCATAAAGATTATTTCCTACTCTCGGTGCGTTATCCGAATAATCATATACTGTGTCGTTATAATATGGATTATAATTCCATATACCTAAGAAACCAAGTCCGACGATAATGATAACAGCCGCTATAATTACTATGCGTGTAGTAATATTTTTATCTTCCATGTTTATTCTTTACTCCTTCCGTTCAGATATTCTAAAAATCAGACACGCAATCCACATCGTTTTATCTACAATGGTCTGATACCATTGTGACTTCATAATTTCTTTCATTTGTTCTAATTCCTCCATAATATTTTTTGAGCTCTATTTAAAAGACACACCATGTTACAGGTTGTTACAAAAATTTTTTTGGGGCTTGATTGCATAACTAACTTCTATTTTTCTTGTTTTTATTGTTGTTTTATATTCATATCCCGTCTATAATCAAATTAAAACTAATCTATGGCTTTTTAACTGTTCACTTCAGGAAGAATCAATTTTTTATGTATAAAAAGAATTTATGGTGAATAAAAAGAAATACAAAAAACCGAAAAGAGGTGCTTATATTTTGGAAAATCAATATTTTAAAGAAGCATTAGGAAACTTTGTTACAGATTTCAACTACGGTGGTGCGATCCGTCATCTTGTCGATCACGGTTACGATACAGATAAGATAATAAGAGAATTTCACTATCCGATATCACGAGAGACTATAGATAAAATCATTGAAGATTATAAGAAAACTATAATAAATAATTGAATATTGCATCTTACCAATGCATATGCTATAATTTGTTTAGGCAAAAAACGATATAAAAATTCAAATGCCATCACAAAACGAACCCCCCGATAGCGGCAACTATCAGAGGGTTCTTGCTCATTATGGAGAGCTATTCCATTTTAGACTGATTGTCTTCTTTATCTCTGTCCAGCCATTTGCAGATATAGTGGCAAGTCATACCTGCCATATTTATTTTCGGCATCATTAGATTATATAAAAACACCATAGTACCAATTTGAAATCATTCATATAGTACCATGGTGTATCTATAACATACATAAATATTAATTTACAACAATCTCAAACATTAACTAATTAATTAGCAATTACCACTTCTTATATGCTGTAGCAATTAATATTCCAAGTAACAGCACTCCCAGACTGCCTACTAACCATATCCACTCATCCGATGTGACTTCTTTCTGACTGCTATATGTTGTCACATCATCCTCCGTACTTTCGGTAGAATCAGCATCCTGATCATTGTTATTTTGACCATTCATATTCTGACCGGATTGAAAGTTTTCCTGTGTTGTAAAATCTTCTGAACTACTATCTGAATCTGAATCAAACTTCATATTTGGAGGAGTAAATCCTTCTAAATTATTACTACTGTCACTGTCTCCATCTGAGTTTGTATTACCACTCATATCCGGTGGTGTGAAATTACCCATATCAGGCATATTTCCATCATTCATATTCATTTGCCTACCGCCTTGCATGCCACCCATGATTCCTCCCATGGTATTTACAGCAGTACCATAAGATCCGGCAACCGAATCAAGAGTTATCTCTTCTTCTGTATCACCCATAGTAAGCTTATATGTCTCACCCTGTTTAATTTCAGGTGTGCTTACTACAACCGAACTGTAGCTGCATGGTATTTCATATGAAAGTAATTCCGTTCCATCCAAAGATGTCAATTTGACTGATGTTTTAGCTTCTGCTGTCATGCTTAAGTTATACATAATGGAAGCTTGCGCTGATGTTGTGCTTATCTCTTCCACCATTCCGCTGCCGCCACATGCAATTATCGTTCCACCGTTAATCTCACAGATTTCGTTATTCTCACTGCCATAATCAATAGCATTGTTTGTGCCATTTCCGGAAAGACTGACAAATATCTCCCCACCTAAAATAAATATACTTCCGTTAGAATCAAGACCATCCGCATCCTGTCCGGTCTCATTGATGATTGTGATCTTTCCGCCTGTGATGTTGATATATGTTTCTTCTTCCTCTCCACTGTCTTCTGAACTATCTTCTGTAAGTTGTTCTGAATTTTGAGCACTATTATCATCTGAATTAACCATTTCAGAATCATCTGCTGTTTTCTCCGATGAAGAATCGTTATTATTCATATCAGGTGGCTGCATATTCCCATTCGGAAAACTCTGTTCATTCTGATCTGTATTTTCTTCTGTATTCTGCTCTGAGCTTTGTTCTGTATTCTGCTCTGAATTTTGAGAACCGTCCTCACTATCACCATCAGCCGTTTCCGTGCTCTCACTTGAAGCAGTCATATTACTTGAGTCAAAGTTTTCTCCCGTATTAAAATTGCCACCGGGACCACCCATCCTCATTCCCTGATCATTCATGCCTCCCTGCATACCAAATGTATCACCACTTCCGCCATTTGCATTAAAGCCGTCATCAGTCGGATATATCTCAATCTCTCCACCTGTCACATCAATGGTTAATGCCTCTAATCCCTCATAGCATTGTGGGATATTGATATATCCATCAGCAACCGTAATATTAGTATCAGAATGAACGCCGTCATCACCGGCTGTAATAATCAATTCTCCGCCATTTACAAGCACATTTCCTGCCGAATGTATGCCATCGTCACTGCTTGTAATATTAATAGTGCCTGATTCAATATAGACATAACTGTCTTCCTTAGTAGTAACAATCCCATCATCCTTGTCATCTATCGTTATATCTGCATTTGCTATACGAATGCTGTCATTGACATGTATCGCATCCTTAGGTGCATTTATCGTAATATTGCCGCCTGCTATAATAAGATCATCATTGGCATCTATTCCATGTTTGTAAGCAGCCGTTATCGTCAGACTTCCATCACCATTAATGGTAAGATCATCATGTGCAAATATTACACCGCCGGTTCCATCCTCTAATGCCTCATCTGAATATTCTTCACCGCTTTCAAAGGAATTATCAGAATCCTTGGCAAGTGTTACAAACACCTTATCAGCCTGCTCAATTCTTAGACAAGCATCATCTGAACAAGTTATATCAACGCCATTTAACTTGATATATACTTTAGAGGATTCATATGCATCTACAACTATACTTCCATCGTTAAGTTCACCGGATATCACATAGTATCCGCCGCCTGTTATTACGACTTTACCATCATTCCAATAAGCACCCTGACCGGATATCTTACAACTATCACCATTTAAAGTAATCTTTGTTGCATCTGTCTCATCCCAATCATCTCTTAAATCATTGGCAGTGAAATACTGCGAATCTTCATAAGTCTCCGCATCCTCATCTACAACAGACTGAAGTCCTAACTTCTTGCCGTTCATAAATAAGACAGTCAACACCAATGCAAGAATGGTCACAACTACACATATTTTATTGATATTATTATGCGTTGACATATACATCACTTCCTAAAATATTCTATCCCACCTCGCCTTCGGCTCGGTGTGTTCGTCTCCGTTCCACTCCGGTCGGTTCAAAACCAATGTCCACCGGACATTGTGAACCGCAAAAGATTTCGTTTTGCACGCAAGCGTGCCACGAACTCCTTTGCTCACTTATCCCATATAATCCCCATTATAGCTTACTAATACTGCACTCTCAACTCCTGCAATTGAAGCTGCCTCATTAATAAAATCTGTATTATCATCCTTAAGCCTTATCTCAACATTTAATTCAATACTGTTCTTAGTTGCTGTCTTACTTTTAACAATACATTTCTTTGAATTCCTGTTAACCAGATCAATTGCCTTAGTCTCACTGTCATGTCCATCACATCTTATAACGACTATGTATGGATGTGTATTGTCCTTCTTATTGACAAATATAAGAAGGATAATTCCGATAAACACGCTGCCAAATACCGCTAATGGAATAAGTCCTGCCGCAAGCACGATTCCTGCTGCAATTGACCAGAATAAAAATGCTATATCAAGCGGTTCCTTGATCGCGGTACGAAATCTCACGATAGATAACGCACCAACCATACCAAGAGATAACACTACGTTACTGGTAACTGCAAGAATAACAAGCGTTGTGATCATAGTAAGTGCAACAAGCGTTACTCCAAAACTCGACGAATACATCACCCCTGAATATGTTTTCTTATAGATAAAGAAAATGAATAAACCTACTGCAAATGCCAGGCCCATGCCAAGCACCATATCTAGTATTGTTACCGATGTTACGTTCTCTAAAAAACTGGATTTAAAAATATCTGAAAATGTCATAATCCCTCATCCTCCTTATTATTTATCAACAATCAGTGTCTCTACTTAACAGCATTTGTGTAAAAAATGATTTCAAAACCTATTGATCATAATGTTATATGGTAATCTTTTTATCCATAAACTCTGCACTGTGCATATTTTGAAAATGCCCCCACCCGCACATTCGGTTCCTGAATCAGATCCTTTATGATCGTTGGCAGGTATGCATCCCATTTTACCTCTAAAATTATCGGTGCATCTCCAGCCGGAACCGTGACACACTCAGTGTTTAGATAATCTGTACATTCAAGTCCGGTTCTAATATCATAGTCAAATGTCACTCTGACATTGCCGGGGGCATATATAAATGGTTCTCTCGTGTAATCAACAATCGTTGTTGGCTTTAAGCCTTGATATTTCATCTTACAATACAATTCCTTTATAAGAGTATTGCCATGTTCTGCCATCCAACTGGTCTTTCCATCTACGATCATCTGTGCCTGTTCCTTTGTAATTTCAGCAGAGAATTTTGTTCCGAGACCGTTTCGTTTACTCTTCTTTTCAAGATGTATCAAAGAGGTGTCTCCGTTATAATACCGAATCCTGAATTTTTCTCTGTTATTGACACCATCTATCTTTTCTCTTAGAGCTTTATCATAGATATTATCAAAATACAGGCTTCGTATAAGATATTTTCCATCAATTGTATGCGGATCTACCTTTGCAACTTTTGAAAGCCTTGATTTTATTGCAATCATCTGACCAAGATTAAGCTCGTGTTTCCACTCATGTCTGTAATTAATGCTCATCTCCTCACCCTCTTTCTAATATCTTGAAACAAAAATATCATGCAAATCTTAAAATAACATTGAAAATTAACTTCAAAGTTATTCTGCTCTTATATAATTCAAAAATCCCACCTCAAATAGAGATGGGACACACCTTATCCATATGTCAATAACATTTTTATTTTATATAACAGATTCCCGTGCAGCATTTATTGAGGAATTCCTCGTCGTGTGACACGATAATAATATATTTATTCATACGTGACATTTCAGTAATCAACTCGGACATTCTCAACATACTTTTATAATCAAGTCCGCTTGTTGGTTCATCAAAAAGCAAAATTTCCTTCTTGCACAACATGCTTACTGCTACCGCAAGCCTCTGTTTCTGTCCACCTGAAAGTGTATTCGGATGCCTTTCCTTATATTTTTTTAGATTCAATCTTTCCAATACAGACTGTATCTCGTCTGCATTTGCGTTTATTCCCAAGACGCATTCCTCTTCGACCGAATCTGCAAACAATTGATAATTGACATCCTGCATGACCATATATGCTTTCCTTTTTAGTTCTTTTTGAGTCATCCTTCTGCCATTTATAAGAATATTTCCCTTATACTCCTTATGAAGTCCTGAAATGGTTCTTAACAGCGTTGTTTTGCCTACTCCGTTTTTTCCTATAAATCCCCATATTTCACCGGGATGTATCCCCAGATTCAGATCATCCTGCAAAAGTTTCTTATTTCTGTATAATGACAAATTCTGAAATCTTAAGGACTGCTTGCTATTTTCATTATTAACATTTTTCATTACCAAAGGCTCTTTTCTACGATTCGTTCGAATCCCCAGATTGGCAAGTTCATCCGCAGAAAAAGCGGCAAATTCCTCTTGTCTGTATGTATCCCTAATCTCCCCATTTTCCTTAAATATAACTCTATCTGCAAGTTCTGTTAAATAA
>CAMHMG010000027.1 GCA_946186175.1 uncultured Clostridia bacterium
GGTACAATCATATGTATAAAAGGAACAAGTCTTACAGAAGATGACATAGAGACGTTATTAGCGGAAGAAGATACTAAAAGTGTATTTCCGGTAAATAGAACTTGTATCAAAGTTTCGACTGATGCGCCGGTAGCAAAGTTAACTATGACAAAGGCAAATCTGTTGGAATATGGTAAATTGGTATATAAAAAAGGTAATAGTTCTACAGATATTACTTGTAGCACCTCGACAACCTCGGTGGAAAACATATTAGAACTTGGAGGAACACTTTCAGTTGAAGGCACAAAAGGCTATGAACTTGGAAATATCACTTTTTATTCAGGTACTACTACATCAACAGTAATTGAGCCTAATCTTACAGAGGCAACCATAGCAAATAAAGAGTTGTATGTTCGTGTTACACAGACGGATAACAGTATTTTTGCAACATCCGCAACATCTAGTTCAGGGTTTGTTAAAATGAATGCTCAGATAAAGGTGCGCAGTGCAGTGAATTTTATTAACGTTAATATTTCAAGCTCTAAATTATCTGATATTAAGGCTGCAACAATAAGTAATACCGCACCAGGCTATGGTACTACTTTAACAGTTACCCCTAGTGCGAAAGTTGAACTTGGATCAACTACATATACAACAGATGACAAGGGAAATGAAGTTGAAGATAAGCTTAAGCTGTCTGCCTCAACTGCAATTAACAGTTTATCATATACAAATGACGAAAGTGCAACCGGATGGATTCGTTGGTACAGATATAAAAAGGATGCAGAAAGTGCTGTTGAGACATCCACGGTTCAGATTATACAAGGAGCGAATTCATTATCATACAAATTGCAATTAGAAGATATAGGTTATTATCTTGCAGCAATTATTGCACCCACAAAGGCTGAGGCAGAGGATATCGCAACAGTTAGCACAATTCTTGATGGTGAAGACACGACGCTAACAGCAACTACTAATACATATAATAGTACAAAAAATCTTATTAAAGTAAGTACGACTACAGCAGTACCCAAAATGACAGTTTCAACAGCTAATTTGGCACTGGTAATGAAAATGGCTTATAAGATAAGAGCAACCGGGCAATCACTTGAGGATGCTACAGAAGATTATGCCGAAATGACAGATACTACAATGCCTGTAATGAAGGTGGGAGATTCTTTGAAACTTTTAATGAAGATTAGTCCGGAAGATACAGCGGTCAATCAAGGTACTTTTGAGTTGTTGTATGGTGCTACTTCAGCCACAGCTGTTAACTATGATAGTCCTAACAAGGTGGCGGGTATATTTGGTCAAAAAAACAGTTATATCTTTATTAAAGTAAGTAATAGTGATATTTTTGAAGTGGCGGAAGAGGGGACTTATGTTCAATTACCAGTTAAGTTTACTGTGACGAGAGATGATGCATTCACTAGAACAAATGATGTGACTTCAGCACCGACTGCTGCAACTTATAATCTGGGAACAACTACAACTATGACTATAGATAAGTCATTAACCTTAACATTAGCATCATCATCATCAAATACGATTGTTATAGATGGTGCAACAGTAGTTCTTCCCAATGCAACGGGTAAAATTGAAGGTAAAACCAATGTTGATGTCAATTGGTATAAATATAAAAAACAAACTACTGAGGGAGTTACAACTGCAAGTAATATTGTTCCGATAACAGCAGCTAAGGATAAACTAACATATAAAACAATCGTAGATGACATTAATTATTACATTGCAGCTGTTATTAGTGCGCCAGGAGTTGTTGCGACTAATGATGAATTACAAAATATATTGAAAAAAGATGATACAATAGTTGCTTTTCCTAATAATGAGAAGTTTATAGTTGCATCTTCAAGTGTATCGGTTAGCAAGATTTCATTAACGAATTCTTCAACAGGGAAAATTGCTACATTTAATACATATGGTGCAAAGCTTATTTATTCGCAAGATGGAAAAGATGATATTGAGGTTGAATATGGAACATCTTCATCAGATAGACCTGAGGTTGATTTGCCTATTGGTGGAACATTGTCATTTGAAGGTGACTATGATTATGGTAAAGTTACTTTCTATTATAAGGAAGGGACTAAATATAATGAATTATCAAGCTTAAATACTGCAAAGACGTATACTGATTTGTATATTAAAGTTGCTCAAACTGATAATAGTATCTTTACATCGACGGCTACAAGCGGAACATATGTATATCTTCAAGTATACACAAAGATTACAGTAGCTAACTCCGGTGTATTCACATACACTGATTCAGATACCACCGGAGTAACGGCGGCAACCATGTGGCTTTCAGGAGCAAAGAATGCAACAACTACATTGGAATATGGCAATGAAGTGACAGTTAGGGTGAATGATAAGGTTCAGTTAGCTGGAAATGCAATCAATATTACCTCAGATGAGACAGCAAATGGTTATCTTCAGTGGTGGAGATATCGTAAGGATGGAGACACAGCAACAGATATCACACCAATAGATGGTGAGAATGACTTGACATATATTGTTGACATAGAAGATATAGGATACTATGTGGCAGCTGTAATTTCCCCAAAGGCAACGGATGCAGATACCGCAGCCGAGGTTAAGAGTGTTCTTGAGGGTGCAGATACTGTACTTAGTGCCACAACTAATCTTCAGGAGAATGAAGATCAGGCGAAACTTATTAAGGCAGGAACAACTGTTGTTATACCTAAGCTTACAGCTACAACGGCTAATTTGGATAAAGTAGCAGGACTATATTACACTGTTGATGGTGTGGAGCAGGATAAGACAACAAGCTCCATATCTACGCTTTCAACAATGACAGCCGATACCGATACAATTGGTATTCGGTTTAATAAAGATTCTGCTGTGAATCAGGGTACTATAACATATTATTATGGAGCGTGTGAATCATCGCTTTCGGCATTTACCCTCAATGATGAAGGCGAGGCCGTAATGTCTATAGTCGGATTGTTTGGTCAATCAAACAGTTATGTGTATCTGAAACTTGCTGATAGTGCTGTGTTTGATGTTGCAGAAGATGGAACTTATATCAAGCTTAATACAAAGTTTGAGGTTACAGATGCAACAAGATTTACACGTGCTAATGATGATACAAAAACACCAACTCAGACTTACAAGCTGTCAAGTACTACACCTGCTCTTAACACTGCCATTACATTATCCTTGGTAAACAGTACTACTGGCACGGTAACAAAGAATACAATTAAAATTAATGGCGAAGAGGTGGTTCTTCCCGGTACATCAGGTGATAATGTTAAGGTTACATGGTATCGCTACAAGAAGACCGAAAGTGGAGTATCTGATGTGAGTGTTATTAAGGATAGTGATAATAAGCCGATCAACGCTATTACATATACGGCAACTTACGAGGATATCAACTACTACATTGCTGCGGTTATAAGTGCAAAAACTTCTGAAATATCAGATAGTGAGCGTGACACTTTGCTGGCGGGTGATGATACAGTTGTTATATTCCCGAGTAATCCTGAGTATATCAAGATAGGTACAACAGCCGCAGTTTCAAGGCGGAATTTCACATTGGCAGAGGTAAAGAATATATTAGATCTGCAGTACAATGTTGGTAATGATTCTCAGACATTGGAGATGGGTACATCTTCTAGTGGATCCGGATTAAAATCTTATACATTGAATGTTGGTGGAGCATTGTCATTTGCTAAGAAATCAGATATCGAATTGGGTGATAATGATTTTGGTACAATAACATTCTATTCTGATAGCAACTGTACAAAACCGATTACCACTTTGGATACTGCCTCAGTTACATATAGCAGTGTTTATGCAAAGTTGAGTGATGAAACGGGTAAAAGTATTTTTAATGAATCTACTCCTTTTGTGCTTTATATAAAAATAACAACAAAGAATGATAATGCCTTCACATGTACATCATCAGGGGTTGCTCCAACATTAGCATATAAGAATCTTACGAAATCTACAACAACAGCATCTGATCTTGCATATGGTACAGAACTTACAGTTACTGTTCCTGCAACGATTCAGCTTGGTGGAAAATCAGTGGTTATAGCATCTGATGATACAGCAAATGGTCATCTTCAGTGGTGGAGATATAAAATCGAAGATGGCAGTACAACAGATGCCGAGACTATTACTGGGGAGACCGGACTAACTTATACAACTGATCTTGATGATATAGGCTATCAGGTTGCGGCAATAATTGCACTTACTGCAGATAAGGCTGCACCGGATAAAGAAGAGGATGAAGAGCAGTGGAATAATGTGATGGCTGCATTAGCAGGAGAAACCACTACTCTTACAACAGAGACTAATGCTATGGGATCACAAGTAGAACTCCTTAAGATTGGAACAGCAGAGATTCCTAAACTTTCACTGTTGTCAAATACCAAAGGTAAGGACATAGAAAGTGGTAAAGCCTTACTTGACAAGATTGCCACATTTACAGTAGGAGATAATGAAAATATTGAGATAGGAACCGGCTCGGAGACACAGACATTCACTGTTAATTCCGGATCTGATATGAGGCTGAATCCCAAGACCGGACATAATCTTGGTACTGTCAAATTCTATTATAATAAGGCAGGAAGTAGAACTAATTATACCGGTGATCTGATAGAAGTACCACTTAATGTGGCAGGCACATATTCAGACATATATGTTCGTTTTGTTGAAGGAAATGGAAGTACTGTTGCCACAACTGACACCTTGACTTCAGATGCCTCCTTTGTACCACTTAACATTACGGTGGTCGTTAAGAGTTCGGGCGTGTTTGTTGTGGATAATGGAGCTACGATTGCGGCATCAATTACACCTGCAACTACTACATCAGCAACATATGGAACTACATACTCATTATCATTGAGTAATGTGGAATCCCTTGTGGTTGATGGTGAGGCTGCAGTTATGCCGGGAGAAACCGGGGCTAATACAAGTGTCCAGTGGTACAGATATAAGAAAGATAGTGATGGTAACTATTCTGATTATGAGATGATCGATGGGGCGACCGGTACGTCATATACTGCAGATGTTTCTGACATCAATTACTATCTTGCAGCGGTGATCAAGTCATCGAATGTGGCAGATGACTTGGTTGGAGATGAGGTTAGCAGTGACATCACGACTTTGATAGAGGCTGGAAATACGACACTTACAAGTGCCAATAATGTGGCAGGTGCCTATAAGTCACGTATGGTTGCTGTTACAAGTAAGGCGGTATCGCAGATTAAACTTACAACAGGTAATACCGGAAGAACATACAAGGATGGTACTGAAGCCACTGTTAATGAGACGGGTGCAGTACTTCTTAGCAGAATTGCCGAGTTTACAGCGGGTTCGAATACCTATGCGATTGGTGGTACAGATACTGAGGTTACAATTGAGAGGAAGGATGCAGTAGCTCTTGGACTAAGTCCCAAGTCATCTCTGGGATGGAGCAACAGTTCGCGAACTCTTGGTACGCCGACATTCTATCACAAGGATGGTAACAACTATACTGCTATTGATACTTCGGTTGCCGGAGCATATGGTGAGGTGTATGTAGGATTCACGAAGTCAGATAATAGTATTTTTAACACAAGTGACAAGGCGTCAACTACTACCGTAGTTCCACTGGGAATTGATTTGAAAGTTATTGATTCGGATAATTTTGTATATACCGGCACGGAGGCAAGTGGTTCGTTAGCACTTTCTGTTGGATCTGATTCGCCGACATATGGAACCGGTATAACCGTATCGATTTCTGAAGATATCAAATTGGGCAATGACACTGTCGTGCTCCCTGGTAATGCTGGTGCTACAGAAGGTGTATATATACAATGGTATAGATTCAATACAAGTACTAAGGTATTAACTGCAATTGCTAATGCTACCGAGCAGACCTATGTGCCTGATGTATTGGATATTAATAACGTACTTGTGGCAGTTGTGGGAGTTGAAAGACCAGATGGAGAAAAGGAATTAGAGTCGGCCATAGAGACAGCAATTAAAGCGGCAACTGCCACCTCGACAAAGTCTAATAGTGTTGGGCTTAAGGCAGCTACCCAAATCGACCAGTTATTCATAACCACTAAGTCGGTTTCTAAGATTGATTTAAAGACCGGCAATACTGGCATGACTCTTGAAAATGATGCTGAAACTATGGGGGATCTGCTTGGCAGAGTAGCAGTTCTATCATATGGAAGTAAAATAGAGTCTATTAATTCTGGTGAATCAATTACCGGAGCACTGGGTGATGTCTTAAGTCTAAGTGCTGATGAAGGATATTCAGATGTTACATTTGGAACAATTAAGTTCTATTATAATGATACAGTTAACGGATTTGTTGAAATATCCGGTAATAAGCTTGATTCTGTCGATATTAGTTATGATAATCTGTATGTAAGATGTTCTTCTCAGGCTGCCGCAGGAATATTCAAGACAGCAGGTGATGGAGATGATTATTATGTTCCGCTTAATATTGCTGTGACAATGATGAGTACCATTAAAGGAACAACAACCACTGCGGCAAATAATAAGCTGATAATCACTAATAGTAACGGAGGGTCAACATATAATTATGGTGATACTCTCACTGTAAGCAATAATAGTGATAACCTCAAATATCTGGGTAGCGATGGTGAGAAGACTATAGTTCTTCCGGGTCAGGATACATCAGCATTTGAGACCGGCACAACTTATACTGCCAATATTCAGTGGTATCGTGCCCATACAAGCGGAACCGGATCTAATATGAAGTACACTACTGTTGAGATGATTGAAGGTGCAACGAGTTGTAACTATCAGATTACTCAGTATGATATAGGTTACATTCTTATTCCGGTAATCTATGTTGATGATGAGGCTCTTGGAATAGATGATATTACACCAAGTGTTCCGGCAGCGACAGTTGCTGCATCTCCTTCCACGGCGTGCCGTGAGTTAAAGGCAGCAACAGCCAGCGCGGTTGCGGTTAAGACTATTAAGAATGATGAAGATTCGACTGCATTTATCAACGCAATTGGTTATGTCAAGTATGGTGATGTACTGTATGATAATACAGAAAATGCCAACGTGATTCATGCAAGTGAAGCCCTTTCGCTGTCTATGGATTACAGCAAATTGGAAGATGAGTCAGGAACACCTCTAAGAACAGTTGGTACGGCTAATGTATATCTTGTAGCCAATGGAACCAAATACGATTACAGTGTTGACACATATAGTCAGCTGAATCCGGGAACATATGAGGTATACATTCATATACCTGCGCAGGAATCGGGTATTGTTAAGAGTAGCAGTTCAACAGTGACAGTGGCTAATATGACACCAACCGGAGTTCAGTTAGAGATTCCTATTCCGAATGTAAATGCCTTGACATATGGCGGTTTGGGTACGGGAAGCCTATCGTTTGGTATGGTAGATGCTTTGGATGGTGCAATTACTACTCCTGAATATAAGGCGGTAGTTACATTGAATATTCCTGATGATATTTTATACGAGGGTAATAAGGTCTCTGAGTGTATCGGTAATGGTGTTAATGTTGCATGGTTCAGATACAAGACTGTCGGTGAGACCACAGATGCGGCTGTGATTGAGGGTGCCACAGATCTTGAATATACAGTAAAGCCTATTGACGTAGGATATAAGCTTGCAGCAGTAATCTATGTGGCAGATGCCGAGACTGAGAATAACGGACTTACCAATGAAATGATAGCTGAATTATTCCTTTCGGATTCGGCTTGTGAGACCATAAGCTCAGCTAATAACGTTAGCGGATTAGCAGCCATGAAGATACACACAGCTACAGCAACATCGACAATTGATTTGTCAAAATATGAAAATCCTACCGAAACTTTCTACGAATTTGCAAGCTTGGGATATGGAGAAGATACATATACCAATGAGGAAGATAATAACACTATTTCAGTTGGTGTAGCTGACTTAAGTAATGAATTTGTATCAGCTAAGCTGAAACTTGTTCCAGATACTTCAATGTGTGGAAGTGCATCTCTTGGAGGTGTCAAATATTATTACACAAATGACGATGGAGAAAGTTGGAAAGAATCACTTACGGATACTGATCTTCAGGATGTTGCTACCTATAAGATATACTTCTCGGTTACAAGTGCAGGTCTGTTGGCTAGGGATTCAGCAAATAAGATTAATACCGGAGTTGAGATTAGTACAAAATGGCCGAATGATTCTAATTCGCTGATGTATAATAAGATGGATACCGGTAATGCAGTGCTTACTGTTACCGGAACACCGGAATATAAGAAAACGTTAACTGTAAGCGTACCGGATACGGTATACGTTAATGGTAAAAATGTAGTTCTTCCGGCAGAGGGTGTTGATAATTCTAATGTTAAGGTACAGTGGTATAGATGCGGCAGAACCGGAAGTACAGGTAACTATAAGATAAGTAATCCGGTACCGATAGATGGTGCAATATACAGTACTTATGAAGTATCTGTTGATGACCTTGGTTATTATCTGGTTCCACTTGTGTATGTAGGAGATTCGCCTCAGCTTGCAACTAATACTACTGCAGGAACAAAGCTTACAAAATCAAGCAGAACAACATTAGTAACCGCTATGAAAGCTATGACTTCTTCAAGTGTAGCGGCATTAAGTTTTGAAGAGAATAATAATTATTTTAATTTTGAAGACATACCTTCACAGACTTATACCGGCAAGAATATAACTCCTGACGTGGAGATAACATTCGCTGATGGAAATGTGGAAAAGACACTTGTTAAGGGAACAGATTATAACGTGACATATGCTAATAATAGGAATGTTGGAGAAGGTACGGCAACAGCAACAATCACGGGAATTAATGGTTATACCGGTTCGGTTGTGATGAGATTCACTATTAAGGAAAAACTTGCATTTACTCCGACCATTACAATGGAGGATTATGCGTATGGTGATGCACCTATTGATCCGACAGTAGATAATAATGCAAGTGGTGGAGAAAAGACCATAACCTATAAGGTTAAGGGTGCTGCAGATTCAACATATACAGAAGATAAGCCGACAACTGGTGGAACTTATATTGTCAGAGTTGTAATAGAAGAGACAGAGGAATATAAGGAGGCAACAGCAACGGCAGAGTTCGTGGTTTCGAAAGCATCACTTGTGGTAACACCTAAGGCTCAACAATCTAAGGTTTATGGTGCGACTGATCCTGAACTTACATATGATCTTGACGGAATTATTGCGGCAGATGAAGGTAAGGCAGATGAGATTGTTACCGGTGCCCTTGGCCGTGAAGAAGGAGAAGATGCAGGAACCTATGCAATCAACCTGGGAACCCTTGCCATAACACCAGAGTACGCAGCTAATTACAGTTTGAGTTTGTGTGATAATCCTTCAAGCTTTACAATATCTAAGGCTCCAATCACTCTTACAGTAACAAAGGCTGATTACACAGTTGACGATACTCCATCTGTAGCAGAGGTAACAGGTAATGACGGAGAGGCAACCCTTAAGTACGAGTACAAAGTAAAGGGTGCTGAAGACAGCACTTATTCAGAGACAGTACCTGACAAGGTGGGTGAATATACATTAAGAGTAACAGCGCCTGAGACTACTAACTATCTTGGGGGCAGTAAGACAGTAGACTTTGAGATCAAGGCTAAGGTCAAAGCAGAGATTACTCCTATTGTAACAATGGCTAACTTCACATATGGTGGGACAGTGCCTTCACCGGTTGTGACCGGCAATACCGGAGAAGGAAAAGAGACAATAACCTATAAGGTTAAGGGTGCTGAGGATTCAACATATACAGCGGTTGCTCCGACAACGGGCGGTAATTATATTGTCAGAGTTGTAATAGAAGAGACAGAAAATTATAAGGAAGGAACAGCAACGGCAGAGTTCGTGATTTCTAAAGCATCGATTGTGGTAACACCTGCGGCTAATCAATCTAAGGTTTATAGCGAGGCTAACCCTGAACTTACTTATGAGCTTACCGGAATTATTGCGGCAGATAAAGATAAGCAAAAGGAGATTATTACCGGTGTTCTTGGTCGTGAAGAGGGAGATAGTGCAGGAACCTATGCAATCAACATAGGAACGCTTGCCATAACACCAGAGTACGCAGCTAATTACAGTTTGAGCTTGTGCGATAATCCTGCAAACTTCACAATATCTAAGGCGCCAATCACTCTTGCAGTAACAAAGTCTGATTACACAGTGGGAGATACTCCGTCTGTGGCAAATGTAACGGGTAACACCGGAGAGGCAGCCCTTAAGTATGAATACAAGGCAAAGGGTGCTGGGGACAGCACATATTCAGAGGCAGTTCCTACAGAGGTGGGTGAATATACATTAAAAGTAACAGCACCTGAGACTACTAACTATCTTGGAGACAGTGAGACAGTAGATTTTGAGATCAAGGCGGCAGAACCGAATTCAGAACCAGATCCGGAGAAGACAGCAATCTCACCGTCAGTGACAATGGATAGCTTCACATATGGTAAGGCGGCATCTGCACTGGTTGTAACAGGCAATACCGGAAATGGAAAGGAGACAATAACATACAAGGTAAAGGGAGCGGCAGACAGTACTTATACATCAGATGTGCCGAAGAATGCCGGTGAGTATACGGTAAGAGTAGAAATCGAAGAGACAGAAGAGTATAAGGCAGGCGAGGCAACAGCAGACTTCATAATATCTAAGGCACCTATTACTCTTGCAGTAACAAAGGCTGATTATACAGAAGGTGAGACAGCATCAGAAGCAGTTGTAACAGGTAATGCCGGAGCCTCAGAATTGACTTATGAATACAAGACAAAGGGTGCAGAGGACAGCACATATTCAGAAGTAGTTCCTATTGAAGCAGGCGAGTATACATTAAGAGTAACGGCATCTGAAACAGCTAACTATCTTGGTGGAACAGCAACTGCAGATTATGAAATTAAAGCACCAGAGGTTGAGCCAGAACCAGCATCGGAGCCGGAACCAGAACCAATACCGGAGCCGGAACCAACACCAGAGCCTGAACCGACACCAATGCCAGATCCGGAGAAGACAACAATCTCACCGTCGGTGACAATGGATAGTTTCACTTATGGTAAGGCAGCACCTGAACCGGTTGTAACAGGCAATACCGGAAATGGAAAAGAGACAATAACATACAAGGTAAAGGGAGCAGCAGACAGTACTTATACATCAGATGTGCCGAAGAATGCCGGAGAGTATACGGTAAGAGTAGAGATTGAAGAGACCGAAGAGTACAAGGCAGGAGAGGCGACAGCAGACTTCGAGGTATCTAAGGCGCCCATCACTCTTGAAGTAACAAAGCCTGATTATACAGAGGGTGAGACGGCATCAGAAGCAGTTGTAACAGGTAATGACGGAGCTTCAGAGTTGACTTATGAGTACAAGGTAAAGGGTGCCGAAGACAGCACATATTCAGAAGTAGTTCCTACTGAAGCAGGCGAGTATACAGTAAGAGTAACGGCGTCTGAGACAGCTAACTATCTTGGTGGAGTGGCAACTGCAGATTATGAAATTAAAGCACTAGAGATTGAGCCAGAACCTGAGCCAACGCCGGAGCCAGATCCGACACCGGAACCAGAGCCAACACCTGAGCCAGACCCGATACCGGAACCAGAACCAACTCCGACTCCAAGCCCGGACCCAACACCAATTGTGGAGAAACTCGCAATCACTCCGACTGTATCGTTGGAAAGCTATACATTTGGACAGGAAATGCCTGATATTGAAGTGACAGGTAATACAGGAAACGGTGAAGTTACATACGAGTATAAGTTGACAAGTGCAGAAGACAGTGAGTATAGTACTGAAGTACCTGTTTCGGCAGGTGAGTACAATCTCCGAATTAAGATAGCAGAAACTGATGAGTATCTCGAAGGTGAGGCTGTGACATCATTCAGAATAAGTTCAAAGTCTATTAAAGGAGCAGAAATCTTACTTGAATTTGTAACAGCTGAAATTGGAGAGGGAGAAAAATTAGTTCAGAGTCTGAATGGAGTTATACTTGATGAGATTACACTTGTTCAGGATGTAGATTATCAGATTATTCCGAAATTCGTTACTGAGATAGAGAATCCGGGAACATATACACTGTTAATTCAGGGAATAGGCAATTATACAGGTCAGATATCTACTCAATACAAGGTTACAAAGAAGATTACAGAGCCGACAACAGAAGGTGATAAAGATCCTATATCAGATCCGGCGAAAGAACAGACAACAGAATCGACGACAGAGTCTGGATCAGCTCAGATTACTGTTCCGGTAGAAAAACCTGCTACACAGACTGACACATCGGGTAACACAGATTCTTCTGACAAGAGCACCGACAGTGAACCCAAAGCAGCAGGCACATCATTTACTGATGATAGTACAGGAGCAGAGGTGGTTGTAACAACAATTTCTGCAGGAAGTCCTGAGGTAGAATATACAGGAACAACAGTAACAACTACAGCGACTGTGACAATACCTGATACGGTAACAGTTGATGGAGTAACATATGAAGTTACTACTATTGCTGAATCGGCATTTGATGGTAATTCAAGTATAGAGAATGTAACCATTGGAAATAATGTAGAGGTGATAGCTGATAATGCCTTTAGAAAGTGTAAGAAGCTTAAGAAGGTTCAAATAGGAAGTAATGTAGTATCAATTGGTAAGAATGCATTTGCTAATTGTACTAAGTTGACAACAGTGACTATTCCTAATGCAACAGAGACTATTGATGCAAGCTGTTTCTCAGGTTGTACCAGTCTTAAGAAGGTTACAATTGGAACAGGACTTAAAGGTCTTAAGAAAAATACATTTAATAAATGTAAGAAATTAAAGACAATTCAGATCAAGTCAACAAAACTGACTGATAAGACAGTTGCTAAGGGTGCGTTTAAAGGTCTTCCGAACAATGTAACGATCAAAGTTCCTAAGAAACTTGTTAAGCAGTACACAAAACTGTTCCGTAAGAAGGGATTGTCAAAGAAGATTAAAATTAAGAAATGATATGGTTATCGATATGAGACCTGTGGAAAGGACAGCGGATATAATTTCGCTGTCCTTTCTGCGATAATGGGTTTGTAATTAGTCGCCAAATCACTTATAATAATATACAGAAGTGTTTGATCATTGTATAATTCCGGAGAGAGAATTTTATGGAGTTTTTGAATACAATTGCTTGATGGCTTGAGCTCAAATACACAATTTTGATTGATAGAAATATTTGCAAATAAAAAAAGCATAGTATATGATGAAGAGGTGAAAGGGATGATATTATCAAATCATGAGGATAAGTTGTCACAATTATCATCACGAAGCGGATTGTCTGAAAATGTTTTAAACAGCATAATTATTGAAGCAAAAAGTCATGGGATAAAAGAACTTCGGTTATTCGGGTCGCGTGCAAGAGGAGATCATGACGAGAAAAGTGATATTGATCTTGCTGCGTATAGTGGAAAGATAGAAAGCTTTAAGCTGGATATAGAGGATAAGGTTCCTACATTGCTTACATTCGATGTTGTAGATATGGAAAGAAGCAAGTCGAAAGAGTTAAAGGATATTGTGAAAAAGGAGGGAATTGTGATATATGAAGAAATTTGAAAACTTCAAATCAAATCTCCGTGTTCTTGAAAAGGCAAAAGAGGAGGATCTTTCTAATGATTTTATAAAAAGTGGTATTATTGATAAATTTTATATACAATTTGAGTTGTCATGGAAGACAATGAAAGATTTTCTGAAATATGAGGGGGTGTCAGAGGCAAAAACAGGATCCCCAAGAGATATAATAAAAGCCGCATACAGATTTTATGGGTTTGTTGATGAAGAGAAGTGGCTTGGTATGTTGACTGATAGAAATGATACAGCGCACATATATGATGGAGAAGCGGCAGACAGATTAGTAGATAAGATACTGAATACGTATATTGGCTGTTTCAAAGAAATGGAAGCGTTTTTGGATGAAAGATATGATTAAGGAATGATGGATTATGTCAGAAATAGAATCAAAAAGTTTGAGAGTGGGTATATAAGTAGTAAGAAATATGCATATACCATACGGAAGGCACTATATAGACGATGATGTTATAATTCCGTACCAGCATCCGTTAACTTGTAAATAATATAGGTATAGATGATTATTTTTAAGGCAGGGACTTAAATCCCTGCCATTTCCAATATCTTTTGAAGTTTGATACTGTAAGTGTGTTCGTTTTTGATTTTATTTTGTCCGTTCTTTGCAATTTCACGACGCTCATCATCATGCTCTAAGTAGTATGCAATTTTGTTAAGAAGATCATCTTGGCTTTCATATACTTCTAAGTCTTTACCAATCTCGAAGTATTCCGGTATCTCAGCCTGGTAATTGGTAAGTAAGAACCCACCGGCGCCCATGGTATCAAACATGCGAAGCGGCATGCCGGTGCGGATCGGACGATTCGTCATGCTAAGATTGATCTTGCTGCATTTGAATATCTTAGGCATCATCGTAACGGAATCGGCTCCCCCCCTGACGTTTGCCTTAGGGAATCTTGACGTGTCACTAAGAGTCCATAGGTCGAGGTTGAAATGATCGGATATATTCTTAAGAGTCATGAAACGTTCCTGTTCGGTGCATTTATATCCTATATAGGTGTCGGCTATGATCGCCCGGTCATTCTCGGTGTAATCCTCACCGAGAGGATACCAGCCGGCTTCCTTCTTAAATTGTCTCACAAAGTCATCAGTCAATGCATCTTCTAAGAAATTATAACCATATACGTTAAGCTGTGCCGCAATAAGACCGTCGACATATCCTCTGGTAAATTGTGACAGGTCACTCATAATCTCGTTGTACTTACATTTTTCCTCGTAAGTAGAGCCGATAAATGATATATCACAGTCGTAATTCTTATGGTCTTCTTCGGTGAGTTCAAATGAATTCCAGGCTTCATAGTCACATGCAAGAGGCATATAGAATATGTTGTCGGGATTCTTATGCGAGAACTTATTATACTGGCTTCTGTCAAACATGAAGATACGGTTGACAGGAAGCTCGATCGTATTAGAGAAAAGCTCAAAATCAGGGTTGTCTACAGTCCAGCATACATAAGGTATCTTAAATACATTACAGCAGCGGGCAACTATAGGAATGAAGTTGACAGTGAATACACAGTCGTATTTCATGTTGTTGGTGTTTGCTTTTTCTAATCTGTCTGCAAGGATATCAAGGTAGTCCCTGTCATAATCGTAACTTGTGAATTTCTTAGTCATATAGTCAACATTGTATCCAAGATGATTGAAAGCGTTAGTTATTCCGTCTTCACATATGGACCCCCTCTTGCAGAAGAGGATGTGGTAGCTTTTCGGCGTGTCGGAGATTGTATCGGAGCGTGTGTTTGCTGTCGCGCCGGAAGTTGTTCCGGAAACAATACCTGCCGGCATCTTCCCAAACTTTACAAGTACTTCATCTCTTAATTCTTCAAAAGTAGCTTTGTCAAATTCATGATCCAAGAAATCAAGCATCAGGCTATCGAAGGCGTTATTTTCCAGCTGTCTGTACGGATTGTTCTTATAATCCGGAACCTCCCAAAGCACAGTCTCGCGCATTTCTATATAATAATCGTAAGCTTTTTCCGGGAATTCCTGGAATATCTCCCACAGCATATATACATAATATTTTTCAAGGAACATCCACTCTATGCAGTCCTTGATCGTAAATTGAGATAAATCTACGTCATGCGGCTCTGCGTCAGATGTATAATCTGCAGACGTGTCCTTGTCGGGAGAGCTTACATCAGATCTGTGTGTGCTATCCTCCATATCGAACAGGCTTCTTTCCCTGCAGGTGTGCAGGAAACCGAGTGCAACAGGCATTTTGTCAAACTGGTGTATCTGTTTTTTGCTCTGTACGGTCCCTGTAGGGTTGATAAAATAGTGGTAAAGTGGTTCATCTATGCGGTAGTATGACTTGGCATAGAGAAATGCCAGATAACAGAAGAAGATGTCCTCATATCTAATCTGCTCGGGGCAGAATATATCGTTGTCTACAAGAAATGATTTCTTGAAAACCTTGCTCCATAAAGATGTAATTCCAATCTGCTCTCCGATAAACTTAGCCCGCGCGCCGGGTTTTGTCAGATCAAGATATCCGTTAGTGCCAAGCTTCTTGATTGAAGTACTGTGCTCTTCGTCTCTACACAGATCCCAGCGGCATTCAACAAAGTCACAATCGTACTTTTTGATCACGGCTAACATTTTCTCAAACATCGTGACATCTACCCAGTCATCGGAATCAACATATCCGATATAAGGTGCCGATGCGTATTCGAGAGCAACATTTCTTGCTGTACCCTGTCTTCTGTTTTCCGGGAAATTAATAACGATGATATTATCGGGATATTGCTTTTCGAACTCGGTCAGCTTTTCAAGAGTGCCGTCTTTTGAGGCATCATTTACAAAGATAAGCTCCATGTTTTCAAAGCCTAAGGTTTGATTCTTAAGGCTGTTAAACGAACGGTCGAGATATTGCTCGACATTATAGCATGGCAGAATTATACTGATCAATTTTTCACTCATGGAAAGACCTCCCCCCCAAAAATATAAAATTATTTATACACCCCAATTGTATTAATTTGAACATTTAACTTTTCAAATAATGGCAGATATATGTTAATAATATGATTAACACCATCTTTGGCCAGTTCGCCATCATAGTCGTGTGCAAAAGCATTTCTTTCATCAAGCATGGTCATCCATGTGTCATCGTCAATAAGTTTGACTGACGCAGCTATACGCAATGTTTCTCGTGGAGAACCTGTTGCAAAATCCAAGACTTTATAATGATTGATGATAATATCCTTCATGACCTTCCATGCAATATCAAATGTTAAATTGAATTTTTGTATTGTGCCGCTTACTACAAAATCGTCAGTTAAATCTCTGGTTCTGGCAGATTTGAGATTATTCAAAGAGTTAAGAAAACTGTTATATCTGTTAATAGATCTGCTTTCCATATTTGTCCATATCCTCCTTCAGATATTCATTCTTGCATTTTTCGTATTCAAATACATCAATTTTTTTAAGTGTAGGGATCGTGTCTAATGCTTCTTTCAACTGACCGATGTTTTGACATCCCATTACTATTATATCTATATCACTTGTAGGTGTCTGTGTTCCTTTTGCGTACGAACCATATAAATACAGATGTTGGACATCATGTTTATGGCATATATCTGTTATTTCTTTGAGTACTTCATTGATTGTCATGTCTCTGATCTCCACTTAGTTAATATATAAAGAATTATAAGATATTAACTATCAAAAATCAATAACCGGCTTGACAGCACTCCGGTAATTTCCATGCTTGTCGGCTGACCGCGTCGGTGATATAATATACATTAATTATAAACATTATTATGGGGAATAACCCAAAGGGTGCTATGTGATATTTTATAACCGGTGTATGTCTGTGTATATTTAAGGGGGGATTATCAATTTTGAGAAGATCATTTAAATGTGGGATTTCACTCGTGACATTCATGATGCTTTTGGGACTTTGCCAGGGCTGTGGGAAGACCTTGTCAGAAGACATTCCGGCTGAGAACGGAAATGCTGTTGATGTTTCAGAAGAGAGTGCGGATGCAGATAACAGTGGAGCGGAAGACAAGAATGATTCTGAAGGTAATGCTGCCTTGACTGAAGGCGATTCTGATGCGGAATCAAATACAGAGAAGGAAGACGAGGAGACGCCCGAGGTGCCTCTCAAACTAAGAATTGAGAATCTGTCTCATTACGAATACAAGGAACCTGACAGTTATGAGGCGTTGATGTCGGGAAGCTATGAACTGGTGGAGCTTGATGATGAGTCTAAGACGGCTTATCCTGAGCTTGATAAATCATTGAAATCATTTAACAACCGGGAAGAGGATGATTTTCTAAAGTCCTATAATTCGTATCTGTCAGATGCCAGAAACTGGTATGATGGGTTAGAGGACAAAGAAGACTTCTACGAGTGTTATATCAAAAAAGATATTAAGATCGTAAGGGCAGACAATAAGTATCTGTGTATCCGTGTAGATGAAGAAGATTACATGGGTGGAGCTCATGGTTCATACGGCAGCGGCGGTTATAATTATGACACGATTTCAGGT
>CAMHMG010000028.1 GCA_946186175.1 uncultured Clostridia bacterium
AGGGCAGACTGTCCGAAAACTAACTGATTAACCATTGCGGTTGAACCACCTGAAAAGGTGTTCATCATATATAAAAAATGTACATTGAAAACTGAATAAATCACACAAAACTCAAGACTTTAAGCATGGTTTATGGTAGAATATATCTATAATAATTCTGATTTTTGAGGTGATGAAAATGCCGTATGTTCCAACATTTGACCGGACACAGATGATGATGTGTTCGTGGGATTCTTTTGTAGATGAGGAAAGCATTGCAAGACTTATTGATGCCTTTATCAACAGCCTTGATCTGACAAAATATAATGTAAAAGAACCGGCATCAGAAGGGAGACCTTCATATGATCCGCGTGGAATGTATAAGCTGTACATTTATGGCAACAGAAAGGGCATCCGTTCTTCACGCAAACTTGCTGAAAGCTGCAAGATCAATCTTGAGGTAAAATGGATGATGGGCGGGGCAGAACCTGACTTTCGTACTATTTCTGACTTCAGAAAAGACAACATCGACAGCCTTAAGGATATATTTCATGAATTCAACCGTAGAATATCAGGTGCAGTGGAATGGGGTTTTACTTCAATAGACGGAAGCAAATTCACGGCGAATAATTCCAAGAACAGGAACTTTACCAAGAACAAACTCGATGACAGAATCAAGTGGCTGAACGCTCATACTGATGAATACCTGAGAATACTTAAAGACATGGATGAGCAGGACGAAATGAATGAGATGCCTGAGAATCTTACAAGAGAAGTTGTTGAGGCAAAGCTTGCCGAGGCACAGGAAAGGCTGGCTAAGTATGAGGCATACCAGAAGTTGATGGAAGAAAGCGGAGCATCACAGATGTCTCTTACAGATGCAGATGCAAGACTGATGAAAAGCAAGAATGGATTCATGGTAGCATATAATCCTCAGACGGCAGTAGATTCGGAGACACATCTTATCAGGGATTTTAACATGACTAACCAGGTCACTGATCATGGGCTTCTTAATGATACAATGAAAAATATCAGGGAAGAAACTCCGGAAGATATTCTTGAGACAGTAGCTGATAAAGGTTATGACAAAGCTGATGACATGATCGAGTGTCTGGAGAATGGTATTATTCCCCATGTGATCACAAGTGACGGCAAGGATGCATATGAACTGGAGATCAGTTATGAAGAAGCAGAGGCTGATACAGCGAGCAGCATTCCTGAAGATATAAAGGAATGTCTCCATGCAGGACATATACCGGATGCATATAAAGAAGTCATTCAGGATATGAAGGTAGAAGAAGTCAGAAGGCTTATAAAAGACGAGACTGATCCGGACTACGGGAAAGATAATGAAAGTCCGTACGGTACGCAGGAAGAAATGATGGAACGGGCAAAACAGGGATACTTTGTAAGGGATCCGGAAAGAAATCTTGTGTATTGTCCAGCCGGTGAAATATTAAGGCAGAAGTGCATAAAGAAAAACGGAAATATCCGTTATGCAAATAAGAATGCCTGCAGGCACTGCAAGAACAGGAATAAATGTTATAAGGGAAAGAATGAATGGAAAGAGATTGATTTTACCAAGGACGGTCTTGAGAAACCATGTAAAGAATGGCTGAAAGCCGAAGGACAGGAATGCGATTCCAAAAAGAAAAAACGAAAAGGACACTACGAATTGATAAAGGTTGTGAAATTCAAGTTAAAGCCTGACATAGTAAAGATGTCTCAAAGAATGTGTCTTTCAGAGCATCCGTTTGGAACAATTAAGCGATCAATGAAAGCAGATTATTTCCTGCTTCGAGGGCTGCGAAAAGTGACAGGGGAATTTGCACTCTTATGTCTGGGATATAACATAGAAAGAGCGAAAAATCTGCTTGGATTCAATAAAATGATGGAATTAATGGCAGGATAATAAGCCCATTTCTGAATCGTTGTGTGATGTATTCAGTTTTCAATGAAACATTAAGGTGACGAAAGTAAGAAAGGGGCTATTATTATGCCTAAAACCGAGGTTTTCGGACGGTCTGAGGGGGGGACAGGGAACATTTCTCTGTCTCTACTGTCTCCCTCTACTAATCTTACTCCACATTTTTAAGGGCTTCATTCATCGGTATTTTCCTGATTCTTATATAATCGATTACCGACACCACCGCATATCCCACAAGCAGATATACTACAGAAAGCAACATCGATACAGGCCTCATATAGAACTCAAACCATCCATCCATTGACATCATTAAAACCTTAAATATATATATCATCAAAAATATGCCGACGACAAAGCTTAATATTGATACAAAGACTACTATTATTGCAGTTGGCACAATATATAATGATGCAATCTCACCATTCTTAAAACCTAAGATTTTGACCATTGATATAGAGTTCTCATTTTTCTCTATTATAATTTTGGTGAGCAGATAAATGAGAGATGCCGCCAGAACTACAAGGACATATTTGAATACTTCAAACATACTTCCCATTGAGTGTTCAAGCTGTCTCGTTACTTTAGTTATATCATCTACCGTAATCACAGTCGCTATATATTTGTCGTCGATATCTTTAATCTCATTCTCAGAGAAATATCCTGAGAAATCTCCGTCTTTTTTATCAAACACCCTGTTGAATTCGTTATTAGGCATAAACACTGCAACACCACCGTCATAACTTACTATTCCTTCAACGGTAAGATCATATTTTTTGTTTTCATATTCCTCATGAAGAGTTATGGCATCTCCTGATTTTAAGTTAAACTTAGTGGCAAACGCACTCGATACATATACTTTATCTCCCGAAAGTTCATTCCCTATATCAATATATCTGCTATCCGGTATAATTCCGTAGACCGATACAGACTCATCTCCTCCGCTTCCAAAGCCCTCTCTGAATGCAAATTTGTCATCTTTTGGATACATAAGCGAAGTCGTACTGAACCGCTCGGCACTTTTCTCAGCGGTTACGATCTCATCACCGTCATCATCCTTACTTCCCATCAGCATATACTGATACTTGGCAAATACCATCGATGGTGCTTTGTCACTGTAATTGGCAAACGAATCAGGCACACCAAATGCAAAGCACAACATCAGCTCAATAAAAATAACTCCGAATATCAACACAAAATAATTAGGAAGATTCTGAAATACATTCCTTAACCTGAATCTTGCAAGAAATGACCATGATGGGATCCTCCTCGCCTTAGAACGCTTTGTTTTCTTAAGGTCACGCCTTAGGAACTTGAGCGGGCTTAATTTCAATTTATTAATTATCACAAAGAGATTAATAAAAAACATCAGTATAAGCGGGATCACTGTTGTCTTGACAAGGGCAACCGGACTCCATACAGTATCACAGGCAGGTAGACTGTAGCTTTCATAATAGAGATCAACAGCCACATCCTCAAAAAGTGTATATCCTAAGATGTTACCAAGCGCAGCACCTATTATAGTTACTATGAACGGCATTGACATATAGTGAAAAACAAGTTCGCCCTTTGTATAGCCGGAAGCCCTAAGTGTTCCGATAACCGCCGCTTCCTTCTCGATCGTATTACCGATCGTAATAGCGAAAATGAAAGCTATAACTGCAATAAGTATGTAACAGAGGATACTTGTTCCACTTGTATCACCCTCAATATCAGACGGTGCAAAATTAGATGCCTGTCTGATATATTCCGGAAGAAAATCTTCTATCTCGTTATCATTTACCAACGTCTGAGTCACAAGACTCTTAAGCAATGTTTCGGCATGATCAGCCTCCGCCTCTTTGTCCTCAGGTTTCTTATCATACAGATATCCATAATTGTAATGCACCCTGGATTTAAGTGTTTCAAATCCTTCAGGTGTCACCATGGCAACATTGAAACCAAACGCATCAAACATAAGGTCTGTATTTGACTCATGTAACGTCAGATAATTAACATATGACAGAAGACCAACCACCTTAAATTCTTTTTTCCCAACAGTGATCGTATCTCCCACCTTCACGCCTACATTATCGGCATGCATTCTGTCTATGGCAATTTCATCATCTGCTTTCGGAGCTTTACCTTCTATTATTTCCGCCTTATCAATCTCAGAATCATCAGAAAAAATTCTTACGGTAGCATCAATCACTCCGTCACTGTCATAATCTTCATTTTCATTCCTGTAGAAGTTTTCGTAAACCTTTACACGGACCGGTTCAAAACCTTCATCATTTAATCCGTATTCATCCGATATATCGTCCCATTTTTCATCGACTTTTTTCTCTACTTCTTTGTAAGCTTCTTCTAAAGCTTCTTCTACAGCCTTCTTATATTCATCTGACTCTTCCGCTTCCTTAAGGGCATTTTCAAGATTATCACTTAAAGCTGTCTCTATCTGAGCATCAATGATCTGTTCATCGGTTATACCGTAACCTTCACACTGTGCTCTTACCATCTGTTTTATGTTATCTTCAACCTGCTCATGAAGCTCTTTCTGTGCAGCCTTCTCAACTTCTTTGTCAGCCTCTTTTACACCTTCGTCAATATAATACTGTCGTACATCAGCCATTTCACCGGATTCTATCCCTGTAATTAACTCATCTGACGCTTTTTTATTAAGTTCAAAAGAACCATCCTCAAGAACAAGCTCATCCTTACCCTTTTCTATTGACGCAAGCATACTGTCATGTCCGACATACATTCCTGACACAAGACCTATCATAAGAATCATGAACAGAATTATAACTATGTATTTGTGCCATTCAGATTTAAGTTCTTTGGGGATACGTTTTATAAGTGGATTTCTCATATCAGACGCCCCCTTACCAGTCAAGCTCGGAAGCCGGAATCTTCTTATCATTTATATCGTTATGACGCACCACCCCGTCTCTAAGCTTAACGACATGATCTGCCATATATTTGATCGCTTCATTATGAGTAACCATTATAATTGTACTGTTGTACTTTCTGTTACAATCCTCTATAAGCGCCAATATCTCCTTAGATGTCTTATAATCTAACGCTCCTGTTGGTTCATCGCACATTAAAATATCCGGATTCTTTACTACCGCTCTACCTATTGACACTCTCTGCTGCTGTCCGCCGGATAACTGATTGGGATACTTATATTTGTGATTCTGAAGTCCTAAAGTAGTTATAACCTCCTCAACATCAAGCGGGTTATCCGACAGATATGCACCTACTTCAATGTTCTCTTTCACATTAAGATTCGGAATCAGATTATACATCTGGAATACATAACCTAAATGTTTCCTTCTGTACATGGTTAATTGCTTCTCGCTCATATCCTCAAGTTTGTCACCATTTATACTGACATAACCTGAATCAGGTGTATCTATTCCACCTATGATATTAAGAAGTGTAGACTTACCGGAACCCGAAGGACCGAGTAGTACGCAGAACTCACCTTTCTTAACGGTGAAGTCCGTCCCCCTTAATACATCCTGTTTCGCTTCTCCGCTTCCAAAGCTTTTCTTCAATTCTTTGATCTCAAGAAAATTTTCCATTGCAATCAAGTCTCCTTCAATATATAGTTCAAAATACTAAAGCACAATAGTTCATATAGTTAGCCTACGCTAACCACTAGCCATTATATACTCACTTCCATTAAATGTCAATAATAATATTCGAAAGACAGGGGCGGTTATCCCGCCCCTGTCTTTTCAGATACTCCATCCGGCACTTGCAGACTGTAATCCTGTCATGCGCCTAAACAATCCATTCCTATTTTTCAAAAGTTCCGCAGGGCTTCCCTCTTCAGCAACCCTTCCATCGTCAAGAACAACGATCTTATCCGCTGCTTCTATAGTACGCATACGATGGGCTATGACCAATACTGTCTTTCCCGCAAGCAATCTGGATAATGCTCCCTGCACCTTTGTTTCGTTCTCAACATCCAAAGATGCCGTCGCCTCATCTAAAAGTACGATAGGAGTGTTCTTAAGAAGTGCACGGGCAATAGATATACGCTGACGCTCGCCACCGGAAAGTTTTGCACCGTTTTCTCCAATAGGAGTCGCATACCCTAGAGGCAGCTTTGTGACAAACTCATCACAATTTGCCGCCTTTGCAGCTGCAAGAACTTCTTCATCCGATGCACCATGTTTTCCCAGACGAATATTTTCCATTACCGTATCGTCAAAGAGCACCACATCCTGAAACACCATAGAATAATCTGACAAAAGAGCCTCTGGGTCTACCGTTTTAATGTCAACTCCACCAACTCTTATGCTGCCTCCTGATACATCCCAGAGGCGTGCACAAAGTCTTGCACAGGTACTCTTTCCCGATCCCGACGGACCGACAAGCGCAGTGATCTCACCTTCTTTTGCAACGAAGCTTACACCATTTAAAACCTGCTCATCATCATATGCAAAGCTTACATTGTCAAATATAATATCGTGGCCATCTGGTCTAAAGCTCTCTATTCCATCTGCCGTCTCAGCTTCATATATTTCTGTCAGTCGTCCGGCTGAAATCTGGGAAACAAACATCTCCGCAATAAGAGCTAACGCTTGATCGAACGGTGCATACACACGGGTAATAACAAGCAGGAACATGAACAGCATCATAAAATCAATCTCTCCCGAAAGTATCAGGCTGCATCCCGTAAGAATCGTAGTCGCAACTCCCAGACGCATGATCACACTGGCTGCATTTACAAATATACCTACTGTCAATTCACCACTTATCATTGCCTTTTCATGTGAGTCGATCTTTTCATTCAATTCATCCAGAAATCTCTTTTCCTGATTGGTCGCCCTGATTTCCCTTATATTCTCCAAGGTTTCCTGTATTCCGTCTGATACCAGAATTCCTGCTTTCTTGGTAAGCTCAGACTTTCTCTTCTCCGCCTTACGACTGCCAAACAGAAGAATAAATGCAACCGGCACGCCCCAAAGACATGCTATAGCCAGCTTCCAGTTATATATCAACAGGCACACAGCAATGATTGCTGTGGAAATGTATGATCCATAAAGATATCCCAGACAATGAGACCACACATGTTCAAGTCTGTTAACATCTCCCATGATCGTCTCTGTCAGGTCAGCAAGATCACGTTTTCCAAAATATCCTAGCGGAAGCTTTCTCATGCGTTCAGCCAGAGTGATTCTGGTATTCTTAACTTCTGCATACACCAGACCATAGGTCGCCCTGTATTGCTGCAAATGAGTAATAACAGACAAAATCAGAAATACTATAACCATGATCATGAATAATACAGGGTTAGGTAATTTATCACCATTTAAAAGGCTTCCACAAAAGCTTTCCATCATATAATACAGAATTCCCATACCACCCATGACCACAAGATTGACAACAACTGTCCAGATTGTTCCCTGCTTTGTATTCTTAACACCCTGATCGGTAAGCGCATACTTGCGCTGAAAGTCTTTTCCAAACATCTTTTATCCTCCTACGCTGTCTTGATGCGCCACTCTACGGCCTGATTGTACTCTTTCCACATACGTGCATACAAACCGTCTGCCCTGACAAGTTCTTCATGTTTGCCCTGCTCCACTACACGCCCCTCAGAAAGAACTATTATCTTGTCTGCGCCAACCACGGTTGATAGGCGGTGTGCAATCATAATGACCGTGCGATCTTGGGTCAATGTAGCAAACGCTTTCTGTATCAGCGCTTCATTTTCCGGATCCGCAAATGCTGTAGCTTCATCCAACACAACTATCGGTGCATTTTTAAGGATTGCTCTTGCCAATGCAACCCTTTGTTGTTCTCCACCCGAAAGATATGTTCCTTCCGTACCGATAACAGTATCGATGCCGTTTGGAAGTTTCTTAATGATATCGTCACACTGTGCAGCGTGTAGCGCCGCTATCACCTCGTCCCTTGAAGCTTTAGGGCGCGCCGCTTTGACGTTTTCCAAAATAGATGTCTTGAATAATCTGTTGTTTTGAAATACGAAAGCAACCTGATCCATCAACACGTGAGAATCAGTGTGTCTCACATCCACGCCTCCAACCTCTACTGAGCCGGAACTTACATCCCAGAATCTTGGAATAAGACTTGCAGCGGTGGTCTTTCCACCTCCCGAAGGACCGACTAACGCAATTGTCTGACCCGGTGTCACAGAAAATGAAACGTGGTCAAGAGCCGGAACATCCGCTCCATCATAGGTAAAGCTCACATCTTTAAATACCACACTATTATCTTTGGGTGACTTGGGATTATCAGTCACCGAAAGAATCGGTGCACTCATAACCTCATTTATTCTACTTAACGCCGTACTTGCCAGCATCATTCCACTTGCGGCAAACATAATCTTTGCTAAGGCTGTAGAAATGATTGCCGAAAAAACTGCATAAAATGCAAAGTCTGTAATAAAGGAAGCAGCACTGCCCGACGAATAAGCTCCCGGTGCAAGAAAGAGAGCGACCGGAACAAGGAATACGAATGCTCCTTCTGTAAAGGTAAGGTTCACCGCCTGTGGCAGCCTGCACACTCCATCGGTATACTTCTCTGCTTTTTTACTGTAATCTTCGATTGCATCCTTAAAAGCTTTGAATGAATATACTGTCTGCTGGAACACTTTAACCACCGGTATTCCACGCACATATTCCGTTCCGGCTTTACTCATAATATCCTGTGCAGTCTGATATTCTGCCATGAGTTTTGCATTCTTACCACCCATCATGGAAAACATTGCAAAGATGGATACCACTGCTGCCAGAATACAGGCAGCTCCCATCCTCCAATCAAACACAAACATCAATACCAGCATTCCGATAAACATTGCGACAGTTCCTACGATATCCGCAAGATTATGTGCAAGCAAAGTCTCTGTATCTGCAGTCGCTCCGTCCAAACGGTTACGAAGAAAGCCTGATGCATTAGAATCAAAGAAACCCAGCGGCGTCTTCATAAGATGCTCCATACCTTTTTTTCGGATATTAGATGCAGTACGAAACGCAGCCAGATGCGTACACATAAGAGCCGCAAAATAAACCACAATACCTAAAACCGCAAATATAAATGCCATCCAGCCATAACGCGCTATCCCTGCCGCATCGGTCCAATTAGGTGCAACAGCGATCAGATCTCTTATCACAAGCCAGATACAGATATACGGCAGCATACCAAGTATCATAGCAACCGCCGAAAGCGTAAGACCCAAGAATGTCAGTCCTTTATAATTTCCGGCATAATCTAATAGTACTGCCAGATCACTTTTCTTCTTTTCCTTCATAATTATTCTCCTGTTATTAACCCAAAAATGGTAATGCTATATGATATACGATACATGACAGAACGAGCGCCGCTATGATATAGAATCCGGCAGTCTTGACTGTCCATTTAAGCGAGTGTGATTCTTTATACGTTGTAGAGAGCGCCATTAGACACGGAACACTGAAGGTACATGCAAACATAAACGCCAGAGCTTCTGCTCCTGAAATAGTCTGTGTCATGATTGCTGAAAGAGCCATCTTATCTACACTTCCTGTACCGGCATTAAATGCCACATCAGCCACGTTGCTCTGTCCGGCAAAGACAGCATTAAGTGTTCCGAGCACTGCTTCTTTTGCAAAAGCCGCACTGATAAATGCGACGAAAGTACGCCATCCCATTCCGAAGAACTTTGTCACAGGCTCAATAAATGTTCCGATCTTATATAAGAGACTGCTCTCCACATTTCCTGAAGGACTGAATGATAATCCCCAGAATAAAATTGAAACCAGTGTGACCGTTCTTAACGCACGTTTAAACATATCAAAGCATTTAATCCACGAATCCTTGATAATGTATTTCCAGTGTGCTTTATGATATGGAGGAAGCTCCATGATCATTCCCGCTCTCGACTCTTCCGGTACAAGCTTACTTCCAAACACTTTGGATACTATAAACATCAACACGAAAATGTACGCGATAATTCCAATGCATACAAGTGCTGTTCCCCATGCAGGAAAGAACATTCCGGAGATGACAGGAATAATACTCCAGATAGATGCACAGGGCACTGCCCATACCACCATCATAGCAAGCATCTTCTGGCCCCAGCCATCCATTACTCGTGTGCCGCTGGCGCCACCGATAGTACAACCCATACCCATCAGTATCGGCGCCACAGCCTTGCCCTGAAGTCCGAGCTTTGACAATGCTCCATCAAACTGATATGCCGTTCTTGCAAGAAATCCGATCTCTTCAAGAAAACCAAACACGACATTAACGCCAAATACAAATGATGCCATTGAAATACAGAAATATAACGTATTCGGTATGAGCATACTGAATACCGAAACAAGCCATGGATGAACATGAAGCCCGGTAAGGAAATTTGAGATAGGAGCTCCTAATGCTTTGGGAAGCATACTTGCCACTCCCATAAACGGTGACATTATCAGCATTGCGGCAAGAAAGCCAACCAGTATGATACCGATTGTCACGACCTTACCCCAAAACGGTTTAAGTATCAGCTTATCAAATCTTGAAAGTTTATACTCTGTTACCGAGGCTTTCGTCACGCCTTCAAGTATTTTACTGATCCATATGTATTTTTCGTTTCCATCCAAAAGCATCTTCTCAGAATCTTCATAGCCTTCTTTCACAGTAATATCCGGTGCTGTGATCAGCTTATGAGGCTTCTTTAACTCCTTCTCAATAAGAGCTTTCAGCTCATCATATCCCTTTCCGTCTGCCGCAGTAAAAGGAAGTACAGGAATCCCAAGTCTTTCAGATAACAGTTTTGCATTAATCTTCTTCCCTTGCCCTGTTGCCACATCCATCATATTCAAGATAAGAATAGCCGGAACATTCATGGCGGCAAAATCCGCAAGCATATACATACTTCTCTCAAGCTGTGATGCATCCACCATCACACACACCAGATCAGCTTCGCCGCCTTTGATAAACTTCTCAGTAATTATCTCTTCGTCAGAATTACCTGAAAGTCCATAACTTCCCGGAAGATCTACCAGCGTATACTTTGTATTTTTATAGCTGTAGACACCATCTTTCTTTTCCACCGTTTTACCCGGCCAGTTTCCCACATGCTGTCTGGATCCTGTCAACTGATTGAAAACTGTAGATTTTCCTGAATTGGGCTGCCCCAAAAGTGCTATGCAATTCATCCTTGCACCTCCATTACTTCTATCTTTTCGCAATCCTTTCTGTTAAGGGCAAGCAGAGTTTCCCTGACATATACAAGAACAGGCATTTTTCTGTCATTCTTAACAACCTGAAAGTCTGCTCCTTCCGTAAGTCCTATAGATGTGATACGACTTAAGAATCTCTCATCTCTCCAAAGAGACTTAACTGTTCCATGTGTACTTGCACGCATCTCACTAAGCTTCATTATTTCTTTCCTCCATTTTTATGTTCGAAACAGTAGAATATGAACAACTGTCAGTACTTCACAGGCAGTCGTGTACATATCCTTCCTGTTTACGTTCTATATATTATGAGAAGTACTTCGTACATTCTCATAATCTCGAAAACTTCGTTTTCTCGTTATCTTATCAGAGTTTACCAAAAGGTTAGCATCCGCTAACCTCGACTTCTAATATATGCCCCACAATAAATATGGGGCTTAATAAATATATACCATCGTATCTCTATATTCCAAACCATGCCTTCCAGGCAGGTTCATAAAACTCTTCAAGTGTCCTTGTATAGTGTAGTGCCTCTTCTTTCGTAAAACCGTGAGATAACGGCAGAAAGAGAGCATCTACAAAAGCGGTCACAAGCAGATGAAATTCATTTCTATCAAAATCCTTTACCGGAAAACCAGCTTTTTTCAATTGGTCCATATAGCGTAGCGTTACTTCTTCCTCAAGCTCTGCAATCTCATGAGTGAAATCTTCATATTTCGTTCCCTGAGATTTCATTACAATCAGGACAAACTCGTCAAGATGATCATACATGTATTCCATAGCACGTACTGTCTCACCCATTCCTTCCCAATCATGAGCCTTGACTACCCTCTCAATATCTCCAAAGTATTCACCCTCTATCCTTGAATACAGATCATAGAAGCCTTCTACCACAGGTTTAACAAGTGATTCAAACATATCTTCCTTGCTGCTAAAATGCTTATAAAGCCCGCTGACCTGTATCTTTGCCTCTGAAGCTATCCTCCGAAGTGACGCATCAGTAAAACCGTACTTCAAGAATTCTTTTTTCGCAGCTTCCACTATTCTTATATGGCTTTCAGTTTTATCTCTTGGCATTACCGACACATCCTTTTCGCTAATAAGGAAACACTGTTCTCCGTCTCAATAAGATAACACCGTTCTCTTAACCTGTCAAGTCTTTTTTTAAAAAGATGATGGTCATGTTAATACACAACCACCATCTATATAATTCTCAACACTCTCAGATCAGATTATACATATGAAATCATCCACCAGCCCTGCAGATCCATAACCATCTCCGGACATCATAAGATACCCTTCCTGTCTGTATTAAGATTGTAATGCTACCATATGTGCATATACACCCTGATGCTTAATTAACGTCTCATGGTTTCCTCGTTCGAGTATCTCGCCGTCACTTACCACAAGTATTTGATCAGCATCTCTTATAGTCTTAAGTCTGTGTGCTATAACAAGAAGAGTTTTGTTATTGCAAAGCTCTGAAATGGCTTCCTGAATAGCTCTTTCATTATCCGCATCCACACTGGCAGTAGCCTCATCCAGTATTACGATCGGAGCATCCTTAAGTATACATCTCGCTATAGATATTCTCTGTTTTTCTCCTCCCGAAAGTGATGCACCACCTTCTCCGATTACTGTATCAAACCCGTCCGGCAACTGCATTATAAAATCATAACATCTGGCCTTCTTTGCCGCTTCCACTACCTCTTCTCTCGTGGCTCCATTTTTTGCTATAGCTATATTATTATACACTGTATCCTCAAACAGATATACCCTTTGAAACACCATGCTTATCTGATCCATGAGATTACCAAGTGCTACGTCTTTAATATCTCTGCCCTTAATATATATATTTCCCTTTTTTATATCCCAGAACCTCGCAAGAAGCGAAGCAATAGTTGATTTACCACCCCCTGAGGGACCAACAAGCGCAGTCATCTCACCACTCTTAACAGTAAATGAGACATCCTTAAGTACATCCTTATCAGTGTATCCAAAGCTTACATTAGAATACTCAATGCATGGTATATCCGATTCCTTCCCAATTTCATCGGTTCCTTCAGGCATAAGTTTAATGTCCTTGGTTCCGATATCCTCCAGTTCTTCTGCTGCAAATACTTCTTCTATTCTATCAAGACTTGCAGATGTCACGGTAAGTCTGGCCATCTGTCCATAGTAACTTTTGATTGAAACAAACATATCAAATAGAAATAGTACTACGCCGATCATATATGCATTCGTTATTTCTCCGTTACTGTACAAGAGTCCCGCCAAGGCAAGTATTAATGAGGTTCCTACTCCGTATGTAAGATACAAAAGTCTTGACCACGGACCATAAGCAACCTCAAAATCTATACTTTCCTTACAGCTTCTTTTAAATTCATCCGTCAACTTCTTAGAGCGTTCGCCCAGCATATTGTATGACTTAATGATCCCGATGCCTTCAGCAAAGTCAAGCACTTCCTCTGTAAGTGACTCAGCATTTTCCTGCTTGATCATAGAATGTTTCATCGAAGTACTCATCATAAGATTTCCCACAATTAAAAATGCTATAACAACAGCAATTGATAAAAAACCAAGACGTATATCCAGCATGAACATCATCAAAATCATAAGCCCCTGAGATATAATATTAGTAACCAGATCCGACACCACTCCCATGCAGTTTTCTTCAATAAATACCATGTCAGTCGAGAGCACTGAACTTATCTTACCAATATTTCCCTCAGTAAAATATCCCATAGGAAGCTTTCTTAAATGATCTCCTAACCTCATTCTCATATCTGCAAAGACCATGTAACCTGTTGCAGACTGCAGAACATTTGTTATATGCTCCAAAACAGCCTCAAGAATGACACTCCCCAAAATAATAAGTCCGAAGTATAGACATTTTCCCTCATCCATCTTATCTTCAATAAATAAACTGATAACAAAAAAACTAAGTATAAGGGGTGCTTTCATTGCTATACCCTTTAAGAAAGATGTTATATAAGACAGTCTGATCCGGGTTTTATATTTTCCTGTCTCGCATATAAGCCTGTGAAGTATCTTTAACATCTGCTTACGCCTCCTTTATCTTCCATGCGCTCGCACTAACGGACGCATTCCAGAACTTTTTATATTCATTACAAGTTTGCAAAAGACTCTCATGATCGTCTGAGGCAATACACCTTCCTTCTTTCAACACACATATCTTATCTGCATTTTTTATCGTTGAAAGTCTATGAGCTATAACAAGCACCGTCTTATCCTTTATTATTTCATCAAGCGCCGTATTAAGCTTTTTCTCATTTTCAGGGTCCATAAATGCAGTAGCCTCATCAAGCACTATAATAGGTGCATCCTTAAGAATAGCCCGCGCAAGGGATATCCTCTGTCTTTCACCGCCGGAGAGCTGTTTGCCTCCATCCCCTGCCTGTGTTTCAATCCCCTCAGGAAGTCTTTCAAGGAACTCATCACACTGGGCTCTCCTTGCCGCTTCAATAACCTGCTTGTGGGTTGCGGAAGGATTACCTATAAGAATATTCTCATAGAGTGTTGTGTTGAAAAGAAATTGCTCCTGTGATACAAAAGCCACTTGATTATTAAGGGCTTCCAATGACATATCTGTAATGTCCTGCCCTCCGATTTTTATCGAACCGGTATCCAGGTCATAATAATGAACCAGAAGTTTCGCAAGAGTTGACTTACCACTTCCCGATTCGCCAACCAGTGCCGTAGTAGTTCCTGCTTTAAGTTCAAGACTTATATCATGCAATACTTCCGCATCCTCATAGCCAAAACTAACATTTTCAAATGTAACATCAAGACTATCCCCTTTGAAATCTGAATTGCCTTCCTTAAGCGGAGGATGTTCCATCAGATTTTCCAACTCAGTGATCTTATAATCCAACTGCGGGAATTTACCTGCAAAATTAAGAGCCTTTAGGAATGATGGTCCTACTGAAAATGACATACATATAACCAAAATCAACTTATCCAGAGGTACCGCTCCTGTCAGTACCATATATGAACCAATAGGCAGAATCAAAATAATAAGGCAGGGGAGAATGCTGGTATATGCAGCCATCCACGGCCAACATACCTTATACCATGCAATTGTAAAATCGCGGTAATTTCTTACTACTTCTCCAAATCTCTTATATGAGTCACCATCCTTATTAAAAACCTTTACAACCTCCATACCATTGACATATTCAATAATGGTATTGTTCATCTTTGCCGCAGACTCATAATATGCATTCATTTTTTCAAAACCTGCTTTCATCATCATCCCCATAGAAATGAGTCCTGCGATAATCGGCACAAGTGACAGAAGTCCCATCTTCCAATTGATAATAAACATCAATACTATAATGAGTAACGGAATGAATACATTAGCAATACCTTCCGGAATTGCATGTGCCAATAATAATTCAATCTGATCGATATCATCCGTAAATATCTTTTTAATTCGTCCTGTTCCAAGATTTTGGATATTTCCAAGCGACTGTTTTTCAAGCTTTCCCTGCAGTGAAACGCGAAGATTTTTCAGAGTATTATATGCACTGATATGAGAAAAAGTAAGTCCCTGCACATAGCTGAATGAATAGATAATCTCACATATAACTACAGCTGCAACTCTTATCATTATATATTTCAGATCTATGGACTCACCCCTTGTCAGAGGCGCTATGATCTGATATAGAAAGAAATATGGAACTACATTTGCAGTAATTCCAATACTCATCATAATAACGGCCCAAACCGTGTACTTTTTATACTCTCCGATATACGGAGCCACCTTCTTAAACATTTTTCCTCCTTTTTAGCTACATAAAATTAATCTTCATTAATAAACTCTATCAGCTTGCTGATTGAAGAACCATCAAGCCGGTAAAAATCTCTTATCTTCCCTTCTTCCATACGAAGAATATAATCTGAACAATGGATAATGAATTCCATGTCATGAGTTACTACAAATATACTTTTACCTATTTTCTTTAAACTTTTTATCTCTTCAGAGACCTGCTTCATATGCATTAGATCAAGTCCGCTGGTCGGCTCATCCAAAACTATGATCGGCTTATTTGATGCTATCCCCGAAGCAATAGCTGTTCTCTGCTTCTGTCCTCCCGATAGAGACATCGGATGTGCCTCAGATACATTTTTCAGATCAAGTCTTGACAGAATATCTCCAGCATTTTTTTGTTTCTCAATCCCGCTTACTTTCTTTTCTGTCATACTTAGCATGACCTCATCCTCTACACTTTCAGTAAAAAGCTGATGATTCACGTCCTGCATTATCATATATGAATTTCCAAGCCGTTCTTTATATCCCAACTTCTTTCCATTAAATGTAAGGCTGCCTTTACACCTTTTTTCAAGTCCACAGATATTTCTTGCAAGCGTACTCTTTCCTGCACCGTTATGACCTATTATAGCTATGATTTTATTTGACGGAACCGCAATGCTGTCTATATGTATTCCGTGTTTACTATCCTTATACGAAAAGTCGAAATTCTCAAGAGTAATAAGGTTTTTCTCTTCTTCTATGACTTCATGTGATGACCTGTCATATATAATATCATCAAGTGATAAAGCTCTGATTCCCAATTTCTCTGTGTCTCTGAACTTAAGCTTTTCTAACTCTTTTCTTGAAAATTCTTTCTTAATTTGGCCACTTTCCATGACTATCATTCTGTCTGCCAATTCTCTAAGGTAAAAAAGTCTATGTTCAGCGACAACTATGGTTTTTCCTTCATCCTTCCATCTTCTCATAACTGACGCCAGTCTCTTGATTGCCTGATGATCCAGATTAGATGAAGGTTCATCCAGCACGATCACTTCCGGTGAAAGCACCTCTATGCCGTCACAAGCTACAATCTGTTTCTCTCCACCGGACAGCTCGAACAGGCTCCTGTTAAGTAATTTTTCTATATTCATAGTTGCGGCAGTATCTTTAATACGTGACTTTATCACTTCCGGATCCCGCCGTTGATTTTCAGCTGCAAACGCAATCTCATCTGTTGAATTTACATTAAAAAACTGCGAACGGGGATTTTGGAATACACTTCCTACCATTTCAGATATCTCATAAATAGGAGTGTCCTTTACATTCTTCTGTCCGACAATTACATCTCCACTAAGACTTCCTTCATAATAATTGGGAATAAGTCCGTTAATCAGGCGTACGACAGTCGTTTTTCCGCAGCCGGATCCTCCTGTCAGAACAATTACCTCTCCCTTTTTAACATGAAGATTCAGATTCGTTATTCCCCTGTTATCAGCGGAGCTTCCATCCGCAAGAGTCACTTTATATTCAAATGATACATTTCGTATATCTACCATATCTGACCTCTAATATACATAGAATAAAATAAGCATTGATATCATAATAAGAATGATCAACACATCTAAAGGTTTGATTCCTATCTCACATATATGTGTCCTTCTACTGTTTACTCCCAGTCCCTTTGTAAGAGATGCTGCTGAAAGATCATTTGCAATCTGCACAGTAGACATCATTATGGGAACAAGTATATACTCTATATAAGTAAATGGATTCTTTATGCTTCTCCCGATTTCACGCATTTTCATAGCATCATGTATAGATAAATATTCTTCCTTCAATGTAGGAAAATATCGAAACATAACAGACATCG
>CAMHMG010000029.1 GCA_946186175.1 uncultured Clostridia bacterium
AGAAAACGAAGTTTTCGAGATTATGAGAATGTACGAAGTACTTCTCATAATATATCTTATCGGAAGGAAAGGAATGTCAAGCGAAGCGAAGACTTTACTTTCACCTGATAAGATAACGAGAAAACGAAGTTTTCGAGATTATGAGAATGTACGAAGTACTTCTCATAATATAGTTATAGCTGAGAAATGAGGGAACACAAATGATTCTGGAAACCACAACACTATCTGTAAGTGATGCGGCGGCTAATGTAGAGCAGTCGGTTGATATTGTCAAACAGACTATGGACGACATTGTGAAATGGCTTATTAATAAGTCCGGAAGCGTTATAGCTGCCATTGTATTTATTTTTATAGGAATTAAGATTACGGGCTTGTTTATAAAGCTTGCAAAGAGAGGTTTTGACAGATCAAAGATTGATAATTCGGTTGCAGGATTTTTGCTTTCTGTTATAAGAATAATCGGGTATATATTGGTATTTATAACGGCAGCAACGATTGTTGGCATAGAGGTTACAAGCTTTGTAGCTATACTTGGTACGGCATCAATGGCTATAGGTCTTGCTCTACAGGGGGCGTTATCTAATCTTGCCGGCGGCGTGCTTATCCTGCTTCTCAAGCCTTTTAAAGTAGGAGATTATATAGTTGAGAATAACGGACATAATGAAGGGATAGTTCAGTCAATTGATATTTTCTATACGAGGCTGCTTACGCATGATAACAAGCTGGTTGTAATACCTAATGGTACTCTTACCAACAGTAGTTTGATCAATGTTACAAGCGAAGCTAAGAGAAAGCTTGAAGTTACTATTCCGGTTGCGTATAATACTGATATTAAGAAAATGAAAGAGGTTGTCAATGAGATTCTTACCAATGATGCAAGAGTTCTCGACAATGAGCCTAAAGATATCTTTATTTCATCATTTGATGATAGCGGCATGACTATTGCCATAAGAGCATGGGCGTCAACTTCGGATTACTGGAGCACACTGTGGGATCTTAGGGAGAAAGTCAAAGCAGCATTTGATGAGAATGAGATTGAGATACCATATAATCGTCTTGAAGTTGAGATGAGAAAGGAAGGAAAATAACATGAAGAGTAAAGATTTTGGATTGACAAAAGAAGAGATAATGGAGATTTCAGACAAGTATCTGTTAGATATTGGATACCATTTTCCGATTGTGATAGAGGATGCTAAGGGATGCTATGTGACCGATACTAATGGTGATGAGTACCTTGATTTCTATGCAGGAATTGCCGTAAACTCTCTTGGTAACTGTGATGAGAGAATAGTTAAGGCTGTTAAGGAACAGGCAGAGCAGGTTATGCATGTGAGTCTTTATCCGTATAATGTACCACAGGCGATGCTTGCAAAACTCATATGTGAAACTACCGGATTTGACAGAGTGTTCTTCCAGAATTCGGGGACAGAGTCTAACGAGGCTATGATCAAAATGGCAAGAAAACACGGCGTGGAAAAATTCGGTCCGGATCACTATGAGATAGTGACGGCTAAGAAGAGTTTTCATGGTCGTACATATGCAGCTCTTACTGCAACAGGTCAGCCGGAAACAGCAATTCAGGCAGGTTTCTTCCCTAATCTTCCGGGATTTAAGTATGCTGAATTTAATAATCTGGAAAGTTTTAGGGAAGCAGTCAGCGATAATACATGCGCGATTATGGTTGAACCTGTTCAGGGCGAGGGTGGAGTGTATCCGGCTTCTAAAGAATTTTTACAGGGACTTCGCGAACTATGTGATGAAAAGGGTATCCTCTTGCTGTTTGATGAAGTACAGACCGGATGGTTCAGATGCGGTGAGCCTATGGCGTGGATGCACTATGGAGTTAGACCGGATGCATTTACTATGGCAAAGGCACTTGGCGGAGGTCTTCCACTTGGAGGAGTTGTACTTACTGAAAAATGCGCTAAAGTATTGAATCCGGGTTCTCACGGATGTACATTCTCAGGAAATCCTGTATGTTGTGCTGCCGGGTATGCGGCAATTAATGGAATGATTGAAGATAAATGCGGTGAGAATGCCAAAGAGATGGGCGAGTATTTCAGAGAACAGCTTAAGACTCTGCCGAACGTAAAAGAGGTTCGTGGACTTGGACTGTTGGTTGGTGTTGAGTTCAATGATGTAGATGCTGTAGCTGTTAAGGTTAAGGCTATGGAGAATAAGCTTCTTGTAACTGCTACATCTAATAGGATTATCAGAATGGTTCCACCTCTCATTATAACTAAAGAGGATTGTGATAAGGCAGTTGCTATACTTAAGAAGAGTGTAGAGGAAGTGATGAAGTAAAGCTTTTCTGTTATAATCTTGAAAATTATGTTTTTTCGTCGTTTTATAGGAAGAAAACGAATTGAGTAATTATCTATAGGAGTAATATACATCATGGCTGAAAATATGATACGTAACAACATTTTGGAGGCAATCGGACAGACACCTGTAATAAGACTTAATAAGCTTGTCAAACCGGGAAGCGCTGAGGTGCTTGTGAAGATGGAAGGTCTTAATGTTGGCGGTTCGATTAAGACCAGAACAGCATATAATATGATTCGCCAGGCAGAGAAGGAAGGTCTTATTAATGAGAATACCATTATCGTTGAACCGACCAGTGGTAATCAGGGAATTGGACTCGCACTTGTGGGAGCTGTAAAAGGCTATAGAACGATAATTATTATGCCAGACTCTGTCAGTGAAGAGAGAAGGAAACTTGTGCGTCATTACGGTGCAGAGGTTCGTCTTATACATGATGCCGGTGATATTGGTGCCTGTATTGAAGAGTGTTTAGAGACTGCTCTTAGAATGAAGGAGAAGAATCCGAATGTATTCGTTCCGCAGCAGTTTGAAAATGAAAATAATACTAAGGCACATAAGAAACATACCGGGTTGGAGATAATGGCTCAGGTTGCAAAACCGATACATGGTTTTTGCTCCGGTATAGGAACGGGTGGCACGATCACCGGAATAGGTGAGGTGTTAAAAGCTCAGTATCCCGATATAGAGATATGGGCTGTTGAACCTGAAAATGCAGCAATTCTTGCCGGTGGTACTATTGGAACTCATATTCAGATGGGAATCGGTGACGGTATAATTCCTGACATTTTGAATCAGGATATTTATGATGAGATATATGTTGTTACCGATGAGGAGGCAATTGATACTGCCAAACGCCTTGCAAGAGAAGAGGGAATTATGTGCGGAATATCGAGCGGCACAAATGTTGCGGCAGCTTTAAAGCTTGCCGAGAAATTAGGTGAGGGTAAGACTGTTGTGACAGTGCTCCCTGATACTGCTGAAAGATATTTTTCTACACCTCTTTTTGGTGAGTAAGTTGTTACTTTTTCGGAAATACTTCTTCGTAATTGGTGTACCACGTATTGATTTCACAATCTACAAAATCACATAAATAAAACTCCTTGCCGTCAACGGTATAATAATAGAAGGTTACCGGGTCGGACATACTTTCAGGATGTGGTTCGCCGAGCGTATTGGCAACGCATGAAAGTGGAGCACCGGTGTCGGCAAAGGTTTTCTTTTCCTTGCGGACGAATGTTGCTTTGGAGTTCTTCATTTGAGCCATCTCAAGATAGTAGTCTTCAATTTCTGCCTCACTGTCTCTGAAGGTACATTCGGGAAGTCGTGCACTTCCTATGTGCTTTGCCTGTGAAGAACCTGCACTTGAATAAAGATAGCCTTCTTCGCTATATAGAACCTCTGAATCGGTGGGGTAAGGATATTTTTCTTTAAACCATACATCATCATGCTCGACGTCGATGTAACATTTATCCAAACGGTTTTCTACATTGTATTTCTGTATAAACTTCGCTGCTTCCTCTACAAGTGGGGCGGCGTTTTTGTCTTTGTTGGGTGAGTTTAAGGTGAATTTGATTAACTGCTTGTCGTATCCCTGTTCGTAGGTTGCGTTATATTTTTCGCAAAGGCTATCGAGATCGGGCTTTACCTGTTCTACGACAAATGAGTACAGATATATATCAAAGAGGTCGTGGGTTCCCGGAAGAGAACCGAAAGATGAACCGTCGATATTGATATCATTCATGGAGCTTATCACTTCGTACTCAAACCCCTGCAGCTCGTCACGCAGGCGGACAACGGTCTTTTCCTTTGTTTCTGATTTTGATACAACTTCACATTTTCAATGTTCGTTTCTAGCACATTTTATTATACTTTTTGCACTTTTAACATGGCCGCAGCCTGTAAGCAGAAGGCAAAGTGCTGCAATTATAATTACGGTATATTTGGCAGTTTTCATGTGAGTATTCTCCTTCCGGTAGGATTTGGGTGTGTTTGTTATTTATAATAAATGATAACATAAATTGAGTAATTATAGAAGATGATACCACAACTACTTGACAATACAAAGTAGCTGTGGTATTTTTATCTCAACCTACTTGCTAATACAAAGTAGTGGGTGTATACCTGTTTTCTTTTAAGTAATATAAAAGATATGGAAGATAGCAGTAAATGTAAAATGGAGTGATGCTTATGGAAGATACACAGCTTATGAAGGGAATATTAGAGGGCTGCGTGCTTGCTATAATAGAAAAAGGTGAGACTTATGGTTATGAGATATTGCAGGCACTTGACGGTTACGGCTTCCATGACCTGTCCGAAGGTACTATGTATCCGGTGTTAACGCGACTTGATAAGAACGGTTACATCTCCTGCCGAAAGGCTAAGTCTCCGCTTGGACCGATAAGAAAGTATTATTCAATTACGGATAGCGGTGGAAAATATCTTGAAGCTTTTAAAGAGAATTACAGGAGAATTACTGAGTGTGCTGATGCGGTGCTTAATGCACAAATCTGATACTCAGATAACAGGATTACAAGCAAAGATGTCTGTTAATACGTTTTAGCATAAAAGTTGAGGAGGATGGGATGATGGATTTAAGTTATCACGCATATAGGGATAAGCTAAATGATGAATATGCGGAAGCATTTACTATTATTGAGTCTTATAGATATACAAAAAGGATTGATGCAAAGCTTGCGGAGGAATGGCTTATGGAGCTTATGGATAACATGCTTACTGCACAGGGGGCAGGAAAAACTGTGGAAAGTATTGTGGGCAATGATATCGACAGGTTTTGCAAGGAGTTTTATAATAGATATTCGGGCAAGGATATTGTTGTTGGAATAGTAAGAAAGATATATGGGATAAGTGCTATTATTTTTTTCTATAGTCTTATAGATGGCTTATTGGCTGATGAGGGTGAGTCGTTTCTATTTGGAGGAACGAATGTAATGCCTTATTTATGTGGTTTGTTGGTCGGTTTTATAATGAGTGAGTTGATTCTTGTGGTTTTTATCCCGTTGCTTAGAAAAAGAAAAATCTCATATAAGTCATACAATAAACTGGAAATTTGGTCAACAACTGGCTTTTTTGTGCTTGCTGGAATGTTTAGTTTAATTGTTTCTGACCGTATTGAACTTAATGTTGACCGCCTGGTATTGATTGTATTATCCGGAAGTTACTTTATAATTTATAATATAATTCAGGCTGTTATTAACTACAGAAGGTATGGAACGTTTCGTGAACCGAAGATTGAACATGTTACAGTGAGGGATAATATAAATGCTAATCTGGAGACGGAGCTTGTTAGGACTTGGATTAAGCAGTACAAAAAGAAAAATATGCAGCTTGAAAAACGAGGAAAAGAATTGCTTTCATATAAGGAGTTCTTAGATTCGATTTCAAAAAGATATGATTATAGAAGACAAAGGAACTTAACTTATCTGTCTACTATCTGTGGCGGACTTGCCGGCTTTATTATAATATTCGGTACAAGTGGATATCTGACAAAAGAAGGATTGGGAAAAATGTTTGATAGTGGCATGGATATATTCCTCTTTGTGATATTACTGCTTGCCGGATGTATAGTTATCGCGTTGTTATTAACAAAAATGATAAAGCCGGGGTGTGAAGTATATGCTAATGTAAGCAAGATATGTGATGAAAAAGATTTGACACTTGAGGAATATTTGGGGAATGAACAAAAGGAATGATATAGGATATGATGGAATACAAAACATTTGGTGATATCAATTCAAATATTATATTGGTTCAGATGATTGAACGTCGAGGATTATCCGCGATTGAAAGAGAAGTGGATTATATAAATGAGCTTGCACCTGACAGGGATTTTTGTCTTTTGGCAGCTATGGTAGATAATTGGAATGATGACCTATCACCTTGGGAAGCACCTGCAGTTTTTGGTAAAGATGGTTTTTTAGGAAAAGCAGGTGATACATTTTCTGTATTGATGGAATTATTAAAGGAAGATATATTGAAAGAGAGAAATTTATCTGAGGTTAAAATGTGTATCGGTGGATATTCGCTTGCAGGTTTGTTTGCTCTTTGGTGTGCTTATCAGACGGATATATTTGATTGCGTTGCAGCAGCTTCGCCGTCTGTATGGTTTCCGGGATTTTATGATTATGCAAAAGAAAAACCTATCAAGACTAAGGCTGTGTATCTGAGTCTTGGTGATAAAGAAGAAAAGGCTAAGAATAAATTGATGTCAACTGTAGGTGATGTGATAAGAGAGTATCATGCTTTGTTGTCCAAAGAACTTGGTTGCGTTCTTGAATGGAATGAGGGTAATCATTTTAAGGAACACGAACTTCGAATGGCGAAGGGATTTGCGTGGGTGATAAATGAGGAGGGATTGTGATGCATAGATTATATGAAAATGGTGATATTTCGGTATTTTGGAATTCAGATAAATGCAGGCATGCAAAGAAATGTGTTACCGGATGTCCGGAAGCATTTAATATCAATAGAAAACCTTGGATAAAACTCGATGAGGCTGATACATCTAAGGTGTGGAAGGCGGTATCGAACTGTCCATCAGGAGCATTGACTTGTGTATATAATCATGATATTAGGGTTGTGTTCGATAAAGATAATAACAGAAGTGTTGCCTATGATGGCGAAGCATTGATTGGAGAGTGTGATTATCAGATGACGGATGAAGGCTTAGATATATATCATACAGAAGTGAATCCGGAATATGGTGGAAAAGGTATAGCAAAACGGTTGGTGTATGTGGTTTTGCAGGCTGCAGAGTATGAGAAGGTTAAGGTAATACCTACCTGTTCTTATGCAGTCAAAATTTTGAATAATGATTAAAAGATTTTTATATTTAATATAATTGAGAAAGAGGATTGTGAATTATTATTTTCACAGTCCTTTTTTATAGGTCAAATATAATCCTTGACATTGTGCAAATATATGTTATTATAATGATATCAAAATGATATCATGAAGAAATGATTATATATCATATACCGAATGTGATATTTATTACAACAGCATTTAATTCATATACAATGTTAAGGAGGAATGAACTATGGAAGACAATAAGATTATTGAGGAGAAAATTATTAGAGGACACAAGACCGGAGGTTTGATGCTATTTCTTACGTTAGCACTTTATGTTGTTGCAACGATAGGTGTTATCTATGGAGGTACAATGAGTAATGGTCCGATTGCGGTTATTAGTGGAATATACTTGTTCGTAGGTTGGATATTGTTCTTGGGACTTAAAGTGCTTAAGCCTAATGAGGCACTTGTTCTTACGCTTTTTGGTAAGTATGTAGGAACACTTAAGGGTGACGGATTCTTCTTTGTTAATCCGTTTGTTACAGCATTTAATCCCGCAGCAGGAACAAAGCTTGGACAGAGTGGTGATATCAATGTAGGACAGTCGGGTATCAAGGTTTCCGCAGAAGGAGTGGAAGCATCAGCAGCAGCTATGAGTAAGAAGATTTCACTTAAGGTTATGACACTTTCTAACAGCAAGCAGAAAGTCAATGATGTGCTTGGTAATCCTGTGGAAGTTGCCGTTGCAGTTATGTGGAGAGTCAATGACACTGCTAAGGCAGTATTTGCGGTTGATAATTTCAAGGAATATCTTTCATTACAGTGTGATGCGGCAGTGAGAAATGTTGTTAAGATATATCCATATGATGTTACAGATAATGTAGATACAACAGGCGATGGTCAGGCGGATGATGGAAGCCTCAGGGGATCTACAGAGATTGTAGCAAATCGTATCAAAGAAGAGATTCAGGATAAGGTTAAAGATGCGGGACTTGAGATAGTTGATGCAAGAATTACATACCTTGCTTATGCAACAGAGATCGCAGCAGTAATGCTTCAGAGACAGCAGGCAGCAGCAGTTATTGATGCCAGAAAGATGATCGTAGATGGTGCGGTTGGTATGGTTGAAATGGCACTTGAAAGACTTAAAGAAGGCAATATGGTAGATTTGGATGAGGAGCGTAAGGCGGCAATGGTTTCCAATCTGCTTGTAGTTCTTTGCGGTAATCACGACGCGCAGCCGATCGTTAATTCGGGGAGTCTTTATTAATGGCTGAAAAGAAACAGGTACCCCTTCGCCTTAATGCGAAGCTCTACGATGCCATTGCCGCATGGGCGGAGGATGATTTCAGGTCTGTCAACGGGCAGATAGAATATCTGCTTACAGAGTGTGTCAAGCAGAGGAAGAAAGACGGAAAGTACGTATCTCAGACTTTAGATGAAGCACCTGAGTTTGACATTAAGTAATTGGATGTGATATATATGAAGAAAAGTTATCTTGGTTTGATAATATGGCTTGTCGTATATACAGGATTGATGACTGCCGGTGGATTTCTGCCACTTGGTGCGGATTTGCTTATCAGAGTATTTATGGTGTTTACTGCTGTTTCTTTGGTTGTGTTAATGGCAATGATGTATCTGCTTGATGCTGTATATTGGATGAACGGAGTATCATTTGAACAGGCTGTTGAGGCGGGAGTTGAACGAAGAAAGAGATATGCATTTCTGCATCTAAGATTGTTTGGTATATTTGCAATAGCATACACCTTGTATTCTATAGTAGCATATGTTCTACATTTTCCATGGGTGGTTGATATTGTTGTGTTTACGGTTGCAACTATCGTGGTGGCTGTGTATTCTAATAGGTATAAGTTGTAATAGGTATGCCGATGATCAGATTGATTGTCGGCATATTTTGTAAGCAAATGTAAGTATTACTGTATTGATTTTTAGGAATGATATTATATAATGATATTGTAACCTGATGAGAGAGTTATATGTTTTCAAAATATTTTTGTAAAATGTATAAGTGTTTGAGAGAGAAGAAAGAAAAATGAAGATAGAAGATATTAGAAATGCTATAAACAGGGATATACCTATAGAATATTCAATGCATTGTCAAAAACGCATGCTTGAGAGGAATATTTCGAGAAGAGATATCTATAATTGCATACATACAGGAGAAATAATAGAAGATTATCCTGTGGATGAAAATAATACTTCTGACAAATCGTTTCCAGCATGTTTGATTATGGGTATGAAATGTAATGAAAATAGAATGATACATGTTGTTGTTGGGTATAATGGCAAAAAGGTTATTATTATATCAGCTTGTTACCCTGATAGTGAATATTGGGAAAATGATTATAAGACAAGGAGGAAATGAGAATGTGTAATATTTGTTTTGATGATAAAAGAATTAATACAAAGACAACATTTACCGTTGAATATAATGGGTGTATTATTGTTATAAAAAATGTTCCATGCTCGGAATGTTCTATCTGTGGCGAGGTGTTTTTTTCGGATGAAGTGTCTGCCAAATTAGAGGTTATTGTTGAGGCTGCAAAAAAAATCATGCAGGAAGTTTCGGTAATAGATTATAGCAAGGCGGCCTGACGTGATGATTGATGTTATGCTATCATAAAAGTTGACAAAGAATGGTAGAAAAATATGTATTCATTTCCTGTACCCAACAATATGTATGCAACGGGCATGCTCATATTCATAGGCGGACAGGGGCGTATTAAATGTATCAATGGTGTGGGCGGCAACAAAGGGTATGCCGCCCATAATATTTACTACCAGCAGTGTGTGATAGAAATAATTATGGTTTCCAAGCTGTATGACATCACCGATTTTAACTTCACGAAGCGGAATGTTGGTGCCGAAGGGACCTATGCCTTTGTTATTAGTCATGAATTTATAGAAATACTCCACCCCGGTCCAGGCTGCTGCACGGTTCTTCGGCGAGCTATAGTACCAGCCGGTATCCTTTGTGTAGTTCATTACCGCTCCACCTGCATATATGCACTGTGAAACGAAGTTGGTACAGTCTCCACCTAGTCCGTCAAAGTTATAATAGCGGGGATTTCTGGAGTAAGCCCATTTTACTGCATATTCGATCTCGGCTGCTATATTTAATGAATATTCTTTAGGCATATTATTGATTGGCTCGCATTTTGTTGTTCATAATATTATATGCAGAGTGATGGTTTGTGTTTATATGGAACTTTCTTGATTTCGGATGTTTAAATTTAATGAAAAGTTTGTAGTTATTCTGCTAATAATACGGTTGTCTTAGATTTCAAATCTTGGAGCAACCGTATTTTTGTATTGACAGGCTGACGATTTGTAGACATAATGATGCTAACTATCGTTAGCGTCACATTGGAGGGTATATGAGGAAACATTTTATTGACAATTTAAGATGGATGGATGTGCTGCTGCTCATTCCTTATCATGCTGCGCAGGCATTTAACACATGGGGAGAGTTGAATTATATCTGTTTCACGCCCAATAGAGTCATAAGCAGTTTTATTGTGTTTTTTGATGGGAACTAAATGAGTTGGAGGAGAAAAATATGGACTGTGTTATAAGAGAATGGCTTATAGAGGATAAATCGGCACTTGCAATTAATTTGAACAATTTGAATGTACTTAACAATCTTCGAGATGGTTTGCCATATCCATATACTGAGCAAGATGCAGAGGATTATATTCGGGCAATGTTATCGGTGGATAGAAATAGTACATTTGCATTTGCAATAGCCCTGAACGATGAAGTAATTGGAAGTATAGGTGTATTTCGTCAAGATAATATACACTCTAAGACGGCTGAAATGGGCTATTACATAGGAGAGCCATATTGGGGAAAGGGTTACATGACGAGTGCTATAAAGCAGGTTTGTCAGTATGTATTTGAGCATTCTGATATAATTCGTATATATGCGGAGCCGTTTGCTCACAATATTGCTTCATGTAGAGCTTTAGAAAAAGCCGGATTTCAATATGAAGGTACATTGAGAAGTAATGCTGTAAAATGCGGGCGGGTTGTTGATATGAAAATGTATGCTCTCATAAGGGAGTGTGATGTGATGTGATGCTTGATGTGCTTGATGTGATGCTGATGTGATGTGATGCTATACTAAAAGTGGACACAGAACGGTAGAAAAATGTATAAAATTGAAAAATATTCACTCTAAAAATGTTTGTTATAATGTATAAAACGTTCTAAAAATGTTGACGATGTGTAATGAATATAATAAAATAAAGAAAAATTGTGAGGGTGTGATATTCATGCAATATTTGAAAAGAAAAATTGATCGGTATTTAGATGATTGGAAAAAAGATTCTGACAGAAAACCATTGATTATAAAAGGAGCCAGACAGATTGGAAAAACAGAATCCATTAGAACATTTGCAAAACAGAATTATGATAATATCATAGAAATCAATTTTGTCGAAGAACCGCGTTTTAAGACAATTACACAGGATGGTTATAGTGTAGAACAAGTTGTTAAAGCTATAACTCGTATTGAGCCATCATTTGATATTGTACCGGATAAGACATTATTATTTTTTGACGAAATTCAGAGTTGTTCGGATATTGTAACAGCTTTGAAATTTTTTAAAATAGATGGTAATTATGATGTGATTTGCAGTGGTTCGTTACTAGGAGTCAATTATAAACAGATAGAAAGCATCAGTGTGGGGTATAAGATAGATTATGAGATGTATTCCATGGATTTTGAAGAGTTTTTGTGGGCATATGGTTATGGTGAAGATCTTATAACGGAATTGTTAGAACATATGTTGAATACTTCCGCATTGAATACTTCTGTATTTAATTCAATGGATTCACTATTTCTTGACTATATAATTATAGGCGGTATGCCGGAGGTTGTGGGCAAATATATTAATAATAAAACATTTAGTGGCACTTTAGAAAATCAAAGGCAAATTATAATGGCCTACAAGGAAGATATCCGAAAGTATGTAAATGGAGCAGATCAAACAAGAATAACACGTATATTTGATTCTATACCACTTCAACTTGCAAAAGATAATAAAAAATTTCAAATATCAAAAGTTGCCAGTGGTGCAAGGTTTCATGATTATGCCGGGTGCATTGAATGGCTCAAGGACGCCGGAATAATTAATATATGCTATTGCTTGAACTACCCTGAACTTCCGCTTAGAGGGAATTACGATAGTTCAAAATTCAAAGTATATTATGCCGATAATGGTCTGTTGGTTTCAATGTTAGATGATGAAGCTTCTGATGATCTGAGATCAAATAAGAATATGGATGTATATAAGGGAGCATTATATGAAAGCATTGTTGCCGAAGCGTTGAAAAAATCCGGTTATGATTTGTACTACTATAAGCGGGAAGATAGTACTTTGGAAGAGGATTTTTTTATCAGATCACAGAAATGTATGGTACCTATTGAAGTAAAATCAAGGGGTGGAAGATCAAAATCTATGAGGACTCTTATTGATTCAGATAAGTATTCTGATATTAAATATGGAATTAAACTATCACATAATAACATAGGTCATGAAGGGAAAATATATACATTCCCTTATTTCTGTTCTTTTTTGATTAAAAGATTTATGAAGGAATTTGAGGCTGAAGAAGAAATGCTGTAAAATGCGGGCGGGTTGTAGATATGAAAATGTATTCTCTCATAAGGGAGTGATACAAATCTATAAGTTTATGGAGGAATGATCTAATGAATGCACTTATTATTAACTGCAGTCCGGTAAGAACAGGAGCAACGGCGGAGATTGTAAGAATTGTTTCAGATCAGTTGTCATCGAGATATAATACTAAAGCGGTCTGTATTGATGACTATGATTTTAACTTCTGTAAAGGATGCAGAAGCTGTCATACTACAGCTAAATGCGCTCAAAAGGATGATGTCGATTTGCTGATGAATGAATTTGAATGGGCTGATGTCATTGTTTTAGTTTCGCCATCTTATTGGGCGGATATACCGGGTCAATTCAAAGCGTTCATTGATAGATGTACGCCTTGGTGCAATACTCATGAGCCGCATGCCAGTGTCAGTTCAGGCAAAAAGGGATATTCAATAGCTTTACGAACAGGACCTGGTATGAAGGAATGTGAAAGGATAATAGGCAGCATTGAGCATTTTTATGGTCATTTGGAAATAGAATGTTGTGGAAGTCTTGGACTTTGTTCCGTTGAATATAAAGAGGCGGTTGAGAGCAGGGTAGGAGAGATAAAGTCTTTTTGCGAATCAATTTAATAAATATAGGAAAAGGCAACATTATAGTCTGTGATTCAAGTTGTGAACCTTGTATCATGGGCTTTTTATATAATAAGAAACTTCGTTTCTTATTATATAAAACGCTCCGCGGGATGCGCACCTCGCGGAGAAGAAGTTAATTGCTGGGAGGTACCGCTCGGGCGCGAAAGAGTCGCAAGCGACTCTTTTTTATTTTTCTTATTTCAGGTCTTCTCAAAAACGGTCAATGGGATATAATTAGTATTAACCGAATCGGTCAATGGAACGATACTGTATAAATGTAGACTATATTGATGCAGAATATATAAATGCAGTGCAACTAGGAGATTTGAGGATATGAATGAAAAGTTTTACGAACTTCCAAAGGAAAAGCAAAACCGGATCATCAATGCAGGCTTCAGAGTTTTTTCGCAGAACTCATACAGGAAAAGTCCTATGAATGAGATTGCCGCTGAGGCAGGAATAAGTAAATCGTTACTGTTTTTCTACTTCAAAAATAAGAAAGAATTCTATATTTTTCTATGGCACAAGGTAGAGGAAATAACTAAACAGAAGTTAAAAGAAAGTAATAGTTATGAAGGTAATGATATCTTTGAAATAATGTATAAGGCATTGCTGGCGAAGATAGATATGTTTTTTGAATATCCCGATATGGGCAATTTTTCAATAAGAGCATACTATGAAAGGGATCCGGAGATTAAGGAGGAATTACTGAAAATAATAGAACCTTACACTCAGCTTAAGACAAGTGTAACTATGCCGCATATTGATCCTTCAAAGATAAAGGAAGGCATAGATTTTAATCTGATGTATCGTGATATGTATCTTGCCTCTGAGGGTTATATGTATGAGATGTTACAGAAATCGGAGGGGGAGTTGGATATAGAGCGTGTTCGGGATGATTACAAGGAAATGATAGATTTTTGGAAGAAATTATATTTAAGAGAGGTCGATTAAATGAATGCTATAGAAACTGACAAACTTACTAAGACCTATGGGTCAAGCAGAGGTATAACTGAACTTGAACTCAGTGTGGCAAAGGGAGATTTCTTTGGATTTATAGGACCTAATGGTGCAGGTAAATCCACCACAATCAGAACTCTGCTTGGACTTATAAGTCCTACAAGTGGAAGTGCGAAGGTGCTTGGATGTGATATTGTTTCCCAGAAAAATGAGATACTAGGGCGTGTAGGATATCTTCCGTCAGAGATTAATTTTGCAAGCGGCATGAAGGTTAAGGATGTTATTAAATATTCTGCTGATCTAAGGCACAAGAATTGCAGGGAGAAATCCGGTGTGCTGTGTGAAAGACTAGGTATTGATACCGGTAAAAAGGTTGATGACTTATCACTTGGCAATCGCAAAAAGGTTGGTATTGTCTGCGCTATTCAACACGAGCCGGAGCTTCTTATACTAGATGAGCCCACATCCGGGCTTGATCCTTTAATGCAGCGTGAGTTTTTCGATATACTTACGGAACAGAATAAGAAGGGTGCGACCATATTCTTCTCATCTCATATTTTGTCAGAGGTACAGAGTCACTGTAATACGGCAGCATTTATACGGGATGGAAGGATAATAGTTTATGACAGTGTATGTAAGCTTGAGGAGACCGGAGCTAAGAAGGTTGAAGTTGTGGGAACATTTGAAGGTGGAGACCTTAAGGGTATTAGTGATCTGAAGAATGATGGTAACAGCACAAGTTTCCTGTTCAAGGGAGACATAAGAGAACTTCTTAAGACACTGGCGGATTGTAAGCTTCAAAATGTGAATATTACTGAGCCGACATTGGAAGAGATATTCATGAATTATTATGAAGCGTGATAAATATTATTTTAGTCAATTGCGAAACACTATTTTTCAGACTTGAGTTGAGCATATTATATAGCCCCATAACAGACACGCTTTCGCTCTGTCTCCGTCGTAGTGGTACTAAATTCGCACGTTGTGCTCATATAAGTACCAACGACTGCGTCAAGGTCTGTTTATGGTTGCTATACAAAATGCACAACTCATATATACATTTCAATGAGTTTCGTAATTGTCTGTAAATATTAGTTGATAGAAGGGAGGAAGGTAGACCTTAGTGTCATACCGTATATATGGTTATATTCAGACAGGAGATCAGACAGCAGAGACTGTCCCTTATAATATGGAGTCTGTCCATCGGCTTGCTGGTGGCGGTGTGTGTGCTTATGTACCCCGATATGAAATCGGAGATGGATGGAGTAAATGATATCTTTTCATCCATGGGTAATTTCACAGCAGCATTTGGAATGGATCAGCTTAATTTCGGAACGCTGATTGGTTTTTACGCTGTTGAGGGCGGCAATATTCTTGGAATAGGCGGCGCTTTCTTTGCAGCAATCACGGGAATAAGTGCACTTATGAAGGAGGAGCGTGACAGGACAGCAGAGTTTCTCATGACACATCCTGTATCTAGAAGACGTGTCATAACTGAGAAGCTTGTGAGCACCTTTACACTTATTATTCTGCTTAATGCGATCGTGCTTGCCTGTTCGTGGATCTCAGTTGTGATGATAAATGAGGAGATTGAATGGAAGGAGGTGCTGCTGATACATCTGGCATTTCTTATCCTGCAATTTGAGATTGCGGGAATATGCTTTGGTATCTCTGCATTTATTAGTCGTTCAGGAATTGGAATCGGGATTGGAATTGCGGCTGTTATGTACTTTATCAACCTTGTGGCGAACATTTCCGAAGATGCAAAGGTGTTGAAATACATAACAGCATTTGGCTATACAGAGGGTGCGGATATTATTCACGACCATGGCCTTAAAATGGAGTATGTGATACCAGGTATGGTATTCATGTTGATCGGAATTGTGGCAGGGTATGTGAAGTACAGCAGGAAGGATATAAGGGCGTAAAAATAAGGTATTTCTGGACGAGAAAGTGGGAAAAATGAACTGGTTACAATTTGTAACTGGTTGGAAATGATGATGAAAAGTAAGAAAAGAAAAATAAACTATTGTTTCCATTTGATGAGATTGTGATTGCAGAGGATGTACTGGGTGGTCTGTTATTGTATCTTTCTGATGGTAAAATCGGATATTTTGTACCGGACACTTTGGAACTTGATGAGCTTGGTATTAATATGAGTCAGTTCATGTATTGGTGTATGCATGGGGATACAGAGACCTTTTATGCTGATTACAGATGGAACAACTGGAGAGAAGAACTCGCTGATATATCCTGTAATGAGGGTGTCTCATTTTATCCTTTCTTGTGGGTGGAGGCAGAGGGATTAGAAAGCAGGTCAAGAGGGATTGTTTTGATGGAGGAAATTATTGGGTTGGAGTTCGATATGTTGAGGCAATTGACAGATAATGCAGATAAGTAACGGAATTATTGTCGACCCGTAATGGGTATAGAAAAATAAGTTGTCAAGCAGGGTGAGATAATGAAAAAGAAAAATATTATATGAAGATATTAAGGAGCGAAACGAGCAAAAATACTATTCTATCATTATATGGATAGATGATTAATAAGGAATAATATAGTAGCTTTTTGTAGAATATTTCAGTAGTATTGATATATGAAATGGTAGACGAGATGTTGGAAAAAACTGCTCGAAACCTGTCGCAATGTGTTGGAAAAAACTGCTCAAATCATTAAAAAGACGTTGGAAAAAACTGCTTTTTGTGTTAATATAGCATTGAAAGAAGGTGCTATATATGTTTAAAAGAAAGGTTTATGATGAACTAATTAACTGGAAGGAAAAGTATTCCGGGAAATATGCTGCAATGCTTGAGGGCGCAAGGCGTGTAGGTAAGTCAACGATAGCTGAAGAGTTTGCTAAGAACAATTACAAATCATATATCAAAGTCGATTTTGCAAATATTAAAAAGGATGTTTTAGAAGTTTTTGAAGATATTGCTTCTTTGGATATATTCTTTCTGAAACTCCAGTCAGCAACAGGAATTAAATTGTACAAGGGCGAATCCGTTATAATATTTGATGAGATACAACGTGCACCGTTGGTTCGTCAGGCAATTAAGTATCTTGTGGCAGATGGGCGTTACAGCTATATCGAAACAGGTTCGCTCATTAGTATAAAACAAAATGTGGCAGATATAGTTATCCCTTCGGAGGAGCATTTTATCGAAGTGTATCCCATGGATTATGAGGAGTTTTTGTGGGCAACAAAGAATGACACATATAGTGTTTTAAAAGAATTATATAATACCAATAAACCAGTCGGTGATAAGCTTAACA
>CAMHMG010000030.1 GCA_946186175.1 uncultured Clostridia bacterium
TGCTTGAGGTAGAAACTATCGTATTGTTCGTGGGTCGGTTTTCCGGCTCTGATTACTTCGATGTATTTGAAATCCTGTGGAAAGATTATCTTATCTACATTATAAGGCATTTATATCCCCTTCCTTTTTTGAAGTATTTAGGCGATTGCGAAACATTATTATTTCTTTCTTGAGTTGTGAATTATATATAGCCCATAACAGACACGATTTCGATCTGTCTCCGGAGTAGTGGTACATATTGCTTATTTAAGAAGATATCTGTTGAAGCAAATTAGGAGTTAGGCACGATGCCCGCCAATCTGTGTATTGCGTTCTCTTGTGGTTGCTCCCTCAAGGAAGTTGATACCTTTCAAGATGGCGTTAGCGCCATATTTGACCCTGATCTCTGATAAGGCTTTCTGTAGGTGACGTTCCTTTTCCAGTTTCTCATAGTCGATAAACAGATTTAACTGATATACTCCCATATCCGAATAGACATTGCAGGCGCATACACCAAGTCTGCGATAAAGTAATCTGTGGTCTGTCTTTCTGTCAAAATCGGCAGTAAGCGCTTCAGTTACTTCCTTAGACGAATTAGTAGCCTCTTTGATTCTTGATGTTCCATTAGAATGAGAAGGATGGAGTCTGCCATAATAATCGACGGCAAGAGGACCGTCATAATTAGGACAATGTTCCAGGCTCTTATAATCATAGCTTACCCACCAGGTATATATCTTTGAAATAAGATTCTTGTTATACATATCGCTGCATAGCATATCGATCATTTCCATGAAAACAATTCTTGCTTCTGTGTATTCATAAGGACGTGGAAGCACCTGTCCGTTCGACAGTGAATTGTTATCGCTCTTATAATTCTTAATATCACACATTCTGACAGGCTCGATTCCCCACGCATGGTCTATCAGTATTTCTGCATCAATTCCAAATGTCTTATAAAACCATTCTTCATTGATCTGCGAGCGAAGTGCAATATCTCCCATAGTGAACATCTGATTATTCTCTAATCTTCTTGCTTTACCTGCGCCTATCTGCCAGAAATCAGTTAAAGGTCTGTGTTCCCAAAGCAGCAGTTTATATAAGTCCTCATTAAGTTCTGCTATACGTACACCGTCCTTGTCAGGTCTGGCTTTCTTTGCGACTATATCCATTGCAATTTTTGACAGATAGAGATTGGTTCCAATGCCGACGGTAGCAGTGATTCCGGTTGTGGCGAGAACGTCTTTGATGATAGTCATAGCCATAACGTGAGCCGGATTTTCGTTGATTGTCTTTGCCTTTGCATTATAAAAATGCAGATAAGGAGTGCAGTCGATGAAACATTCATCTATGCTGTATATGTGAATGTCTTCAGCAGCAACATAGCGCAGATAGACTGAATAAATCTTGGCTGATACCTTCTCATATTCTGCCATTCTAGGTGTTGCAATGATATATTCAATTCGTGTATTGTGTATGGTCTCATATTTACTGATAGCCCGTTTTGCTTCAAAAAGTCTGGGCCTTGACGGTACGCCTATTGCTTTGAGTGCCGGAGAGACAGCAAGGCATATAGTCTGGTCTGTACGTGTCGGATCTGCGACAAGAAGATTAGCCTTCAACGGATCAAGTCCTCTTGCAACACATTCCACCGAAGCGTAGAAAGATTTCATATCAATTGCTATGTATGTACTCATGCTATCATCAACCTTTCAGACATTAAAACAAAACAAGAACAAATGTTCGATTGAAACGATTATAATATTTTTCTTTACGGAATGCAATAGGGAATTTTTAACACAAAAAAATAAATTTTTACATATATTAGATTAGAGTCATATTGCAGGAGAATAGAATATGGAACGCTATGATATTGCATTATTAGGTGGGGATGCAAGAACTGCCTATATGGAGATGTACTTTGCCATGAATGGATACAGTGTGATCTGTTATGGAACAGAGAATATAAATGAAGAAGAACACGGGGCTTCTTATGCGAATTCATTGAAAGAAGCGGTAGAACAGGCACGTATCGTTGTGGGTGGTATTCCGTTATTTAAAGGCGGCATTTTATATACAAAGCAGGAAATCACGGATGTTACGGAAGATATACTTTTTAAATGCATGAGGGAGGATCAGGAACTGTTTGGCGGCGTGATATCTGAGGATTTTGCAAAGAAGTGTGAGGAGAATAAAATATATTGTTATGATTTTATGAAGGATGAAGCTTTTGTCATATTCAATACTATTGCGACGGCAGAAGGTACGGTGCTTGAAGCATTGAAAAATCAGAAGACGAATTTGCACGGAAGTTCCGGACTTGTATTAGGGTATGGAAGATGTGGAAAAGTGCTTGCAGAAAAATTAAAAGGAATGGACCAGAGAGTAACGGTGTGTGGCAGGAATCTTAATTCATTAGCTCAGGCAGATGCGTTTGGACTTACAACACTGTCGTGGGATGATCTGGAGAAACAGATAGGAAATTACGAATATATATACAATACAGTTCCGGCGGTTGTGCTGGGAAAGGATTTGTTACTGAAGATTCGAAAGGATGCGCTGATTTTAGATATTGCTTCAGCTCCCGGCGGCGTAGATTATGCATTTGCAAAGGAGATTGGAATTAATGCATTACATCTTCCGGGACTGCCGGGAAAATATGCACCGAAGATATCTGCAAAGGCTATGGTGGAGTATGTAACGTTGATGAATACTTGCGCATAATCAAAGATGCCCTGTGCTGCGTGTCTGTAATGTAGCTATATAATATGCACAACTGGGAAAGAAAAAATTGAGTTTTGCAATCACCTAATCTGACAATAAGAAAGGAGTATAGCATGGAATTAAAAGGTAAGAAGGTCGGTATTGCTGTGACCGGATCATTTTGTACCTTCGATAAAATATTTAAAGAACTTAAGAATCTGGTGGATACAGGCGCAGATGTTTACACGATCTTTTCGGGTGCCTCACAACAGATAAGCAGCCGGTTTGGAGAACCGGAGGAATTCTTGAAAAAGGCGGAGGAGATTACAGGTCGAGAACCTATTATTACAATTGAGGGGGCAGAACCCATTGGACCTAAATCATATCTGGATGTGCTGGTCATATTTCCGTGTACAGGGAATACTGCGGCAAAGCTTGCAAACGGGATTACTGACACACCTGTGCTGATGGCATCAAAAGCTCATCTTCGAAACAATAAGCCGCTTGTTATCTCAATTTCCACCAATGATGCGCTGGGAATGAATATGAAAAACATCGGTCTTTTGTTAAATTCAAAGAACATTTATTTTATTCCGTTTGGGCAGGATAATCCCGAGAAGAAACATAATTCGCTGATAGCACATACAGAGAAGCTGATTCCGACACTTGAACTGGCGTTGGAGGGTAAACAGCTGCAACCATTGATTGAACCATTTTGAATCATATCAGAGGTGAGATGATTCCTACTTCAAACGCATAGAGCATTCCTAAATATGTTTGGGAATAACAATAAAATGGAGGATATTAAAATATGTGTGGGATAGCTGGGTTTAGTGACTTTTCATTGGATTACGCTGCATCACCCGATAAATGGACGGAAGTATTGAATAATATGAACCGTAAGCAAAAGCACAGGGGACCTGATGATGAGGGGACATATCTGGATAAACATTGCGGACTGTCTCATGTAAGATTATCCATCATAGATCTGGTGACCGGTCATCAGCCGATGACATCAAATCGCGATGGAAAAGCTGTAACCATAGTTTATAACGGAGAAATATACAACATGAAGGAGGTTAGGAAGGAGCTTGAGGGAAAAGGAATTTATTTCAAGACCACAAGTGATACTGAGGTCATACTTGCAGGCTATCAGGTTTATGGAGCAGAGATCGTTAAGAAGTTAAATGGTATCTTTGCATTTGCTATATGGGATGCGGGCAAACGGAAATTATATCTGTTCAGAGACAGAGTCGGTGTCAAGCCATTATTTTATACGAGGCAGAGTAATGCGATTGTGTTTTCTTCTGAGATCAAGGGCTTATTTTCTTATCCCGGTGTCACTCCGAAGATAGATAAAGAGGGACTATGTGAGGTGTTTGGACTTGGACCTGCAAAGACATACGGGAAGGGAGTGTTTGCGGGAGTAAATGAGGTTCTTCCCGGACATTTTCTGGAAGTGGGCGAAAAGACAAGAAGGGAAATATGTTACTGGAGGTTGGAGAGTTCACCGCATGAAGAATCTTATGAGGATACTGTGGGGCGGACTAGAGAATTGGTGGAGAATGCAGTAAAAAGGCAGATGCTTTCGGATGTACCGATATGTACGTTTCTTTCCGGCGGGGTGGACAGCAGTCTGGTGACGGCAATCTGTGCTAAAGAACTTCAAAAACAGGGAAAACAATTAACCACCTATTCCTTTGATTTTGTGGATAATGATATCAACTTCAAGGCTAATGCATTTCAGCCAAGTGAGGATAGACCGTGGGTGGAAAAAATGGTCGCCTATGCAGAAACGGATCACCATTATCTTAAGTGCAACAACATTGGTCTGTATCAGCATCTCTTCGATGCAGTTGACGCAAGGGATCTTCCATGCATGGCTGATGTAGAGGCGTCTATGCTGTATTTTTGCAGAAAAGTAGCTAAGCACAATAAGGTGACTTTGACCGGAGAGTGTGCGGATGAGATTTTTGGCGGTTATCCGTGGTTTCATAAAAAGGAGTGTTTTGATGCTGATATCTTTCCCTGGTCCATGGATTTTTCAGCCAGGACACAGTTTTTAAAGGATGAGGTGATCAACGAACTTCCACTTGAGGAGTATGCAAGGGCTGCATATGATAATACGGTTTCTGAGACACCGGTATTAGAGGGGGAGAATGCGGAGGAGAAACGAAGGAGAGAGATCTCTTACTTAAACCTTAAGTGGTTCATGCAGACACTGCTTGACAGGATGGACCGTACCAGCATGTATAGTGGTCTTGAAGCAAGAGTGCCCTTTGCGGATCACGAGATCATCGAATATGTTTGGAATGTACCTTGGAATATGAAATGCCATAATGGGATTGTGAAGGGCCTGCTTCGGGCAGCGGGAGAGGCGTATCTGCCTAAGGAAGTGCTTTATCGGAGAAAGAGCCCGTATCCAAAGACTTATGATCCGGAATATGAGACATTATTGCAAGTGAAGATGAAGGAGCTTCTAGAGGATGGAAATGCACCAATCTGTGAATTGGTTGACCGAAAAAAGATGAAACATTTTATGGAAAGTCCGACAGATTATGGAAGACCGTTTTACGGACAGTTGATGGCAGGACCGCAGCTTCTTGCATATTTACTGCAGATAAATTACTGGCTTTCAAAATACCGTATCCAATTAGTGTAAAACATTGTTGAAACTTATTAAAAAAAGGGTATAATAAAAAATATGTAACTGTTCAGGTAGAATCTCGCATTTACTGCGAGATTCGTAGAAAAAAGTGTATTCTACGATACGACAGGCATACTGGAAGGTGCTTTAGCACTGAGCCTTTTGCGTATCTATGAAGCATGGCTGAATAGATACGCAAATATGTGATTAACGAGTAAACAGAACAGCACTAAGGTTCAGTTGCGCTCCTTAAGGAGCTTACTTCACCAAGTGCATCATGTATACATGAAAGTAACACTCATTTACGCTCTTCGAGCTTAATTCGTTAACTTTCATAGTAAGGTCATAATTTAAGAAGGTTGAGGTATACGGATGACAAGGGAACAGTTTCGCAATTTGGTCAATCAGAAAATATTGGTGTTAGACGGAGCGACCGGAACTAACCTGCAGAAAGCGGGAATGCCGGTGGGCGTGTGTCCGGAACAATGGATTTTAGAGCATAAGGATGTTATGCTCAAATTACAGATGGATTACATCAATGCCGGAAGCAATATAATATATGCGCCGACATTTTCGGCTAACAGAATTAAGCTTGAAGAGTATGGTCTTGATGATAAACTTGAACAGATGAATACGGAGTTGGTGGCATTATCCAAGGAAGCTGTTGCAAAGACCGGATACAGAGCTTATGTTGCAGGTAATCTTACCATGACAGGAAAACAGTTATATCCGATAGGAAATTTAAAGCTTGAAGAGCTTATAGATGTATATAAGGAGCAGATTACTATTTTATATAATGCGGGGGTCGATCTCTTGGTGGTCGAGACTATGATGAGTCTTGCGGAGGCGAGAGCGGCTGTGCTTGCTGCAAGAGAGGTGTGCACTCTTCCAATCATCGTTTCTATGACTTACAATGAAGATGGAAGAACATTATATGGCACACCACCGGAGTCTGCTGTCACCGTACTTCAAAGTCTGGGGGCTGACGCAGTGGGAGTCAACTGCTCAACCGGACCTGATAAGATGATACCTATTGTTGAGATAATGAAAAAGTATGCAAATGTTCCGATTCTGGCAAAGCCTAATGCAGGTATGCCGGAGCTTGTTGACGGCGAGACTGTATATTCAATGACACCTGTTGAATTTGCCGAATACGGAAGAATGCTTGTCGATGCCGGAGCCAATCTTGTAGGTGGATGCTGCGGTACGACTAAGGAACACATTGAGGCACTTTCGCGAATTGTCAGACGTTTGGATGTTCCTGAGATTGATACTACAAAGAGGAGATTACTCTCATCAGAGAGAAAATTGTTAGAGATAGATATAGATGGAAGATTCTTAGTTGTAGGGGAGAGGATAAACCCTACCGGAAAGAAGAAGCTTCAGGCAGAGCTTCGTGAGGACAAGCTGGATCTTGTTGTTGAGATGGCGGGACAGCAGGAGGAGAAAGGTGCAGCAATCCTTGATATTAATGTCGGTATGAACGGAATAGACGAGGATTCTATGATGCAGAAGGTCATCTATGAGGTGACTAATACTGTCAATCTGCCGCTTTGTATCGATTCCTCATATGTAGAAGTTATTGAGCATGCGCTTCGCATTTATCCGGGAAGAGCGCTTATCAATTCTATATCCATGGAAACAGAGAAGATGGAAAGATTGATGCCTATTGCAAAAAAATACGGTGCAATGTTCATATTGCTTCCACTTTCAGATGAAGGACTCCCTAAGGATATAGAGGAGAAGAAGAATATTATCAATATTATTTATGATAAGGCTATGGCAATGGGCTTTGCTCATGAGGATATAATCGTAGATGGGCTTGTGGCAACTGTTGGTGCTAACAAAAATGCTGCCATTGAGACATTAGAGACTATCGAGTACTGTAAGAAAGAGAAGAAGCTTCCGACAATCTGCGGTCTTTCCAATATCTCGTTCGGACTTCCGGAGAGAGGTTTCGTCAATACGGCATTTCTTACCATGGCAATCTCTAAGGGTCTTACCATGGCGATAGCTAATCCTTCACAGGATCTTTTGATGAATGCCGCTTATGCGTCGGATCTTTTGATCAACAAGGGAGGCGCAGATGTTGTTTATATCAATAATGTCAAGCCTATGGCAGAGATTGCGGCGCCTGTGGGAAGTGTTGCCACAAAGAGCGGAGGAAAAGAGAATACCGCGGTGGATGCCGCCACTTCAGGTGATAAGTCGCAGTTGTTCATGGATGTGTTAAAGGGTAACAAGAGATCGATTCTTGACAATGTGAGAGCATCACTTTCAGACGGTGAAGCTCCGCAGGAAATCATAGAGAAACATTTAATCCCTGCAATCAATGAAGTGGGAGTTCTGTTTGATAAGAAGAAATACTTCCTTCCGCAGCTTATCGCATCTGCAGAGACCATGGAGCTTGCAGTATCGGAGTTAGAGCCGCTTCTTCCAAAGGCTGAGGAGGGCAGTGAGAAGGCTACTATAGTAATTGCGACTGTCGAGGGCGATATACACGATATCGGCAAGAATCTTGTTGCAATGATGCTCAGGAATTACGGGTATCGTGTTATAGATATGGGCAAAGATGTTCCGAAAGAAGAAATAGTTGATATGGCGATCAGGGAGAATGCAGACGTTATTGCACTTTCGGCACTTATGACAACGACTATGATGAGGATGAAGGATCTTGTTGAATATGTCAAGGAGAAACAGGTTCCTGTTAAGGTTATCATAGGTGGTGCGGTTATAACCCAGAGTTTTGCCGATGAGATAGGTGCAGACGGTTATTCTAAAGACGCCGCTGAGGCATGCAAGGTAGTGGAGAGCCTGTTGTAATTATCTAAAGCAGGTCTCAGACAATTGCGAAACTATGAAAGTGTAAAGAAATAAAAAATAGTGTTTCGCAATTACCTAAAAGCAGGTCTTAAGAAAAGGAGATATATTTTACAATGAATAAATGGATTTTGACATTATCGATTATTATTATCTCAATGATGCCTGTGATCACTGCGAAAGCAGGTGTTGTTGCTCCGTCAAATACTCCGGATACGGCGATAAGTGATTTGAAATCGGACTCTAAGGCAATACAGGCTGAACTAGACAAAACAGGACAGGTTACTCTTGAGGAAGGAGGGGTATATCGTCTTTCAAAACAGATATACCTTTCGGATGGAGATTACTTTGATGCTACGGGAGCAACTATATATTGCGATACTTTTATATTTATGAGTCCTTTTGGTGAGCCTGATTATAAATCATTAAAAAATGTTACTCTCAAAGGCGGTAAGTGGCGCTCGACATTGAAAGACGGATTTACCGCATCCAGCTTTCATATCAGACATTCTAAAGATATCACTATATCAGATATGGATATTAAGGTATCGAATTATGAGGGACATACCATGGAGTTTGTGGCATGTAAGAATATAACCGTTAAGAACTGCAAGATCATGCCTCTTGGAAAAGCAAAAAAGGACTCGGTTCAGGAACAGATACAGATAGACCTGGCAGCTCCGTCAACGGCAACTGATACAAAAGAAAGAACTAATGGGGGTACCTGCGACAATATCAAAATAATAGGTTGCACTGTGAAAGGCTGCCGTGCAGTATGTGCGAACTTCGCAGCTAAGGATAAGGGGAAATATCTTAACAAGTTTCACACTAATATTACGATCAAAAATTGCAAACTTACAAGTGTCAGCAGTCAGGCTCTTTCACTGTTTAATACGACGAGTGCCACCATTACAGGTAATAAAATTATATCTAATGCGCCTTCAAACAGGGGCAATTATGCTATAGGATGTCACATTGCTCTTTTTGGAAAGGTTCCGGAAAAGATTAAGAATCTCAATCTTATAATATCTAAAAACGAGATCAAAGGCGCAAAATACGGTCTTAGGATTGCATCAGATACTTCATCTGCATTTGATAAACTCACACTCAAAAATAATAAGATTTATGCAAAGAGTTCATCATCATCTGCCATGTTGATAGGTGGAGTTAATAAAGACTCTAAATCAGGAAATAAGACAGGACAGTGGAAGTAGAAATGATTATTGACATAGTAATAAATAGTTGATAAAATATGTAACAGTTTTGTGAATTTGAAAGGTGGAATTGATGTGAAGAAAATGGTATTATCCCTGCTGGTAGATAACAGTTCGGGAGTTCTTTCAAGAGTATCGGGATTGTTCAGTAGGAGAGGTTATAACATTGACAGCCTATCTGTTGGTGTTACAGAGAATCCTAAGTATTCCCGCATGACAATTGCAGTCAGTGGTGACGACCTGACTCTTGCCCAGATTGCTAAGCAGCTCAACAAGTTAGAGGATGTAGTTGAGATTACAGAACTTAAGGATGGTTCTTCGGTATGTAGAGAACTTGTTCTTGTTAAGGTTAAGAGTTCACGTGAAGAGAAACAGGCTATAATAGCTATGACGGATGTGTTCCGTGCGAAGATAGTTGATGTTTCGGTTGACTCGCTTATGATCGAACTTACAGGTAATGCTAATAAGATAGAAGCATTTATTGGTCTTCTTGATGGATTTGAGATTGAATCGATCGTAAGAACAGGTCTTACAGGACTTACAAGAGGTATCTCATAGTAAATGACTATGCTAAGCTCATCTGTCGCCCTTTGGGCTCGGCTTCTTGGACTTTCATAGTAAGTAATAAGCCGGTAAGCTTATCACATATATATTCTAATATAATTAGGAGGAATTTTTAAAATGGCAAAGATTTTTTACGAATCAGATTGTAACTTATCGTTATTAGAAGGCAAGACTATTGCTGTCATCGGCTACGGAAGCCAGGGACATGCACATGCTCTTAATGCAAAAGAGTCAGGCTGCAATGTCATCATCGGACTTTACGAGGGAAGTAAGTCATGGGCTAAGGCTGAGGCACAGGGTTTTGAGGTATATACAACTGCAGAGGCAGCTAAGAAGGCTGATATCATCATGATCCTTATCAATGATGAGCTTCAGGCTGATATGTATAAGTCAGAGATTGAGCCTAACCTTGAGGCCGGTAATATGTTAATGTTTGCACATGGTTTCAACATTCATTTCGGATGTATCAAGCCGCCTGCAGATGTTGATGTAACAATGATTGCTCCTAAGGCACCAGGACATACAGTTCGTTCTGAGTATCAGGCAGGTAAGGGTACACCTTGTCTTATCGCTGTTGAGCAGGATGCAACCGGCAATGCACAGGAGCTTGCTAAGGCATATGGTCTTGCAATCGGTGGAGCCAGAGCCGGACTTCTTGAGACGACCTTCCGTACAGAGACAGAGACAGACCTCTTCGGTGAGCAGGCAGTACTTTGCGGTGGCGTTTGTGCTTTGATGCAGGCTGGTTTTGAAACACTTACAGAGGCAGGTTATGATCCTAGAAATGCATACTTTGAGTGTATCCATGAGATGAAGCTTATCGTAGACCTTATCTACCAGTCAGGTTTCGAGGGAATGAGATATTCAATCTCTAATACTGCTGAGTATGGTGATTACATTACAGGACCTAAGATCATCACTGAGGATACTAAGAAGGCTATGAAGCAGATCCTTTCTGATATTCAGGATGGTTCATTTGCTAAGGAATTCCTTCTTGATATGTCACCTGCAGGACGTCAGGTTCACTTCAAGGCTATGAGAAAGAAAGCTGCTGAGCATCCTTCAGAGGTTGTTGGTAAGGAAGTTCGTAAGCTTTACAGCTGGAATAATGAGGATGACAAGCTCATCAACAACTAATATTTTTGGGTTATTATAATGTGACTAACGCCCTTATAGGGTATATCAAGGCCGGCTGTGACCGTAATTTACAGCCGGCTTATTATTTCACGTCGACTGACGGCTCCGTGTTGATAGTACATTATGAGGTCTTTTGTGCAAGCACAATACCTCGCAATGCTTCGAGAGTATGTACGGATTTTTGTTTTAATGTTTATTATAGGGTGATTATTTAGATGAGAATTATGAGATGGTTTGGACGTATTTCAATTGTGTTAGCTATGACATTGTTCATTATAGGTTTGTATGGCTGCGGTAAAAAGGAAGATGTTGTTTTTGATCTGAATGGAAGTAAGGTTGATAGAAAAAGTGTAGATGCATTTGGCTTGATATATGTATCTGAACACGGTATTGCTGATGAAGAATTATTTGATGAAGTGTATGAAAATGGAGAAACCTATGCGGAACACTATAAAAATGAATTAGAGAAAGATATAATTCTATCAGTGCTACTTGGCAAAGAGGCTGATGAGAACAAAATATCACTTGACAAAGAAGATAAGAAAAAAGCTAAGGACAGGGCAGGCGAGCTTGCGGATAAGCTCGGTAAGGCACTGCTTAACGGATATGATATAGATGCTGACGATCTTAGAAAAGTATATGAGTTAAAATATCGCGGCAATGCCTATGCTTCATCGATAGGAGAAGAGATTGATGAAGATGTTGAAGAGGATAAGGATGCTGATGATACTGATGAGAATGAAGATAAGGACAGATACATCAAGGTGTTTCAGGTAATATTTCCAACTGTATTATATGATTCTTCGGGAATGGTGGAAACTAATGATAAGGGAGAGTTGCTTAGGGTATCCCAGAATGAAATGGATGCCATGAGACAGGCTGCTGAGGAATTTTATAATAGAGCTGTTGAGGGTGAGGATGTTGAGAAGCTGCTTGAAGATGAAGAGGATAATGTCAAAGGCAGTGTAAGAGTTTTAAAATATAATGATCTGTCTGAAGACTATAAGAATGGAATTGATGGTGTTAAGGAAGGCGGAGTCAGTAAAGTCATAAATGGCGAATACGGATATTATGTTGTCAAGATCCTCAATACTGATGACAGTGAACACGCGGACCTTATTAATGATTATGAAACTTCTAAGAAAACCAATGAAGCAAAAGAGAAGTTGTATAATAAATTATTTGATACCTATGTTGGAGCAGACAAAGAGTATCGCAATGATGAGATATGGAATACTATTAATATTACTGATTATGAAAAAAGTGAGTGATACACAAAATAACTGTGACTTGACAATATTTTATTCATTCAGTACAATTACGAATTAATTAATTAATTAATTAATTAATTAATTAATTTATATGATTAAGGAGAGTGATTATTTGGACCCCGGGTCGTCAATGCAATTAATTGCAATCATAATACTATTATTGTTGTCTGCATTTTTTTCATCAGCTGAGACAGCTCTTACGATGGTCAACAGACATCGAATGCGTTCGCTTGCAGAGGGTGGTAACAGGTCTGCTGCAAAAGTGCTTAAGATGCTTGATGAACCTTCGAAGATGCTAAGCACAATATTGATCGGTAATAATATAGTCAATATTTCGGCGTCTGCGATTGTAACAACCTATACTTCGGAGGTTTTTGGCAACAGATACATAGGAATAGCAACAGGAATTTTAACACTATGTGTACTTCTGTTTGGAGAAATAACTCCTAAGACATTAGCAACCATGTATAGCGAAAGAATTGCAATGGTATATATTCATTTTATCGCACCGCTTGTCGTGATACTTACGCCTGCTATATGGTTGGTAGATAAGCTCAGTAATGCTATATTCTTCATTATCAGAGTAGATAAAGATAAAGCAAAGGAGCAGATGACAGAAGGAGAACTCAGAACGATATTTGATGTCAGCGAAGAGGACGGAGTAATCGAAAAAGAAGAAAAATCCATGATCAACAATGTGGTGGATTTTGGTGATTCAAATGCAAAAGACGTAATGGTGCCACGTGCTGATATGGCTTATATCTCTGTAGATTCTAATCTTGACGAGGTGGTCGAAGCTTTTGGCGAGGAGAATTATTCGAGACTTCCGGTATATGCTGACACAAAAGATGAGGTTATAGGTATAGTTTATCTTAAGGATCTTTTTTTCTTCCAGAATCAATCAGGGAAAAATACGCCGTTTTCAGTCAGAAATATTATGAGAGAGCCGTTCTTTGTGTATGAGTATCAAAAAACCTCATCAATAATGGCAGAGATGAGGGATCGTTTTGTATCCATGGCCATAGTCCTTGATGAGTATGCGACAGCGGTCGGTCTTATCACAATAGAGGATCTTATAGAAGAGATAGTCGGAGAGATAAGAGATGAGTTTGATATGGACGAACTTGAGGCAATAACTCAGGTGTCTGAGAGACAATACGAGATTGAGGCATCTGTAAAATTGTCTGATCTTTCGGATAGCATTGGAATCAAATTAGAATCTGAGGATTATGATTCGCTTGGCGGATACGTCATTGAACTGCTTGATCATCTGCCTGAAGAGGGAGAGACTGTTAAGAAAGATGGAATAACCTTCAGGGTAGTATCTGTAGATAAGAATAGGATTGAGAAGATTGCGATAAGTATTGATCCTGAGCTTAGCGCATAAGTACCACAATTATATAAAATAATAAATTAAGAAAGAGGATATATGAAATGATAAGTGCTAACAACGTTACATTAAGATTTGGTAAAAAGGCGTTATTTGAAGATGTTAACATTAAATTTACCGAAGGCAACTGCTATGGTCTGATTGGAGCAAATGGTGCCGGAAAGTCTACATTTTTGAAGATTCTCTCAGGAGAGATCGAGACCACAAAGGGTGATGTGGTTATGAATGCGGGAGAACGCTTGTCAATACTTCAGCAGGACCATTTTAAATATAATGATTATTCGGTGCTTGATACAGTAATTATGGGTAATAAGCATCTTTATGAGGTTATGAAAGAAAAAGAAGCTATATATGCGAAGCCGGATTTCTCTGATGAAGATGGTGCAAGAGTTGCAGATCTTGAAGCAGAGTTTGCGGAGATGAATGGCTGGGAGGCTGAAAGTGATGCGGCAACATTGCTTAACGGCTTAGGTATTGATACTGAGTATCACTATAAGCAGATGTCAGAACTTGAGGATAGTCTTAAGGTTAAGGTTCTTCTTGCTCAGGCGCTTTTTGGTAATCCTGATGTATTGCTGCTCGACGAGCCGACAAACCACTTGGATCTCGATGCGATAGCATGGCTTGAAGAGTTCCTTATCAACTTTGACAATACAGTTATAGTTGTATCTCACGACCGTTATTTCCTTAACAAAGTCTGTACACAGATTGCAGATATTGACTATGGAAAAATTCAGTTGTATGCCGGTAACTACGACTTCTGGTATGAGTCAAGCCAGTTGATGATCAAGCAGATGAAAGAGGCTAATAAGAAGAAGGAAGAAAAGATTAAGGAGTTACAGGAATTCATTCAGAGATTCTCTGCTAATGCTTCAAAATCAAAACAGGCTACTTCAAGAAAGCGCGCTCTTGAGAAGATCCAGTTAGATGAGATGCGTCCATCAAGCAGAAAATATCCTTATATCGATTTCAGACCTAACAGGGAGATCGGTAATGAGGTGCTTACAGTTGAGAATATCACAAAGACTGTGGATGGCGAGAAAATTCTTGATAATATCTCATTTACTATTGGAAGAGAGGACAAAGTAGCATTTGTAGGACCTAACACACTTGCTACAACTATGCTTTTCAAAATATTAGTTGGTGAGGAAGAGCCTGATTCAGGAACATATAAATGGGGTGTGACCACATCACAGGGTTACTTCCCCAAAGATAACACCAAAGAATTTGATAACGATATGACTATAGTTGAGTGGCTTACACAATTTTCTGAAGAGAAGGATCCGACATATGTAAGAGGATTCCTTGGAAGAATGCTTTTTGCAGGAGATGATGGAGTTAAGAAAGTTAAGGTACTTTCCGGTGGAGAGAAGGTAAGATGTCTTTTATCAAAAATGATGATAATGGGCTCTAATACTTTGGTTCTTGATGAGCCTACTAACCACTTGGATATGGAATCTATTACGGCGCTTAATAACGGTCTGATCAAGTTCCCGGGAGTGATTCTGTTCTCATCACAGGATCACCAGTTTATTCAGACAACAGCTAATCGAATAATGGAGATAACCAATACAGGTTTGATAGATAAGATGACAACTTATGATGAATATCTTGAGAGTGATGAGATGGCAAGAAAACGTCAGGTAATGAATCTCGAAGCAGAAAAAGATTGATTTGGTTGACATAATGTGAATTGTGCTATTATTACCAATAAATTATGATTTTAAACATTAAAAAGTGCACAAAATGACACCTGAATAAATGTTAAAGTCGTATAAAAGAAAAGATATAAGACAATGTGTACAAAAAAAACTGAAAAAAATTAAAAAAACACTTGCCAAATTGTCTAATATGTCCTATAATGACTTCTTGTTAAATGGAATAATTTAACACCCGTCAAAATGACAAGGAAAAAGTGACGGGATACACACACACACACTAATTTTATAAGGAGGTTTTTCCCGTGAAAAAGTTTAAGAAAGTAATGGCTCTTTCACTTGCATTAGCTATGGGTGCGTCACTCGTGGCATGTGGTGGAAACAGTGAGTCGACAGGAGATGCAACAGAGGCAACAGAGGCAGCTAAGACAGAGGAAGCTGAACCGGAAAAAGAGGCTGATGAAGAGACTGCAAAAGCAGAGGCAGATCTTTCTTCAGATGGCAAGGTACTTAACATCCAGTGTTGGAATGATGAGTTTGCTCGTCGTTTGGCAGCTCATTATCCTGGATATGAAGCAAATGATCCCGATGATGCTTTGAAAGGTGGTAAGATTGGAGATATTGAAGTTAAGTTCACTATGACACCTTCAACTGATAATGCATATCAGAACAATTTGGATGCAGTTCTTCCGGGAAATGCAGATGCTGCTGAAGATGACAGAGTAGATATGTTCTTGGCTGATGTTGACTATGCACTTAAGTATTTTAATTCAGATATTAGTGTACCTGTAGCTGATCTTGGAATTGCTGATTCTGAACTTACAGCACAGTACAAACACACAAAAGATTTTGCAACAGACGTTAATGGTAATTTGAAGGGCTTATCTTGGCAGGCATGTCCGGGTGTTCTCATTTACAACCGTGAGGCTGCAAAGGAAATACTTGGTTCAGATGATCCGGAGACAGTTCAGGCAGCTGTAGCTGACTGGGATACATACAATGAGACTGCAAAGAAGGTAGTTGAAGCCGGTTACAAGATGACAGCTACAGCCAACGATACATATCGCGTATTTGCTGATAATGTATCTTCTCCTTGGGTTGTTGATGGCAAGATTGTAGTAGATGACAATATCAAAAATTGGGCTGAAACATCTAAAGAACAAGTAGACGCTAAGATTACAGGTACAGGTAATCTTTGGGGTGAAGAATGGACAGCAGGCTTCTTCCCTGAGGGTAAAGTATTCTGTTACTTTGGACCGGCATGGTTGATTGACTTCTGTATGTCAGAAAAAGATTCGGCATCTATTGCTGCTCAGGGCGGCTGGGGTGCTACAACAGGACCACAGAGTTTTGCATGGGGCGGTACATATATCATCGCTGCTGCCGGAACAGATAATCCTGCACTTGTAGCTGATATCATGAGAAAATTAACAGTTGATACAGATATCATGACAGAGATTGTTAAGCAGGATAATGACTTCGTTAACAACAAGCCTGCTATGGAAGCTATGGCACAGGATTCAAGCTATGGCGATGCAATTCTTGGTGGACAGAATGCACTTGATATTTTCTGTACAAGTGCTGAGAATATTGATAAGTCCAACGTATCTGAATATGATCAAGGTTGTACAGAGTCTTTCCAGAAAGCTATGAAGGATTACTTTGAGGGCAATACAGCTACTTATGAAGAAGCTCTTGAAGCATTCTATAAGAGTGTAACAGAGAAGTATCCTGAACTTACATATTAATTTTAAGTGAATATTACGACTTGAGATTATATGATAAGTTAACCTAAGTATCTATTTGTAAGAATGATGCGTGCCTGTTTGGCGCATGCCGGATGGGTACGCATTTTTTTACGCAAATTTTTTAGGCATAGCGGAGGTAAAGGAATGAAGACTACTGGAAAAAATGTTGTACGCTATAACCGG
>CAMHMG010000031.1 GCA_946186175.1 uncultured Clostridia bacterium
AATATTATAGTTTATCACACGACATAACCGAAAACAAGATTATTTTTCTTCCCAGAAGCTCTGTATCCTCTCAGAAACATTATCAAGGTTAACTACCTCATAATCTTCCCACTCTGCCGGAAAAGTATTAACAACCTGACGAGTCACAAATCTCTCATCTAAAAGCAGTATTACTCCTTTATCCTCCATTGTGCGAATAACACGTCCCGCTGCCTGCAAAACCTTATTCATACCCGGATACAGATACGCATATTCAAAACCGTTGTTCTCACGTTCCTCAAAATAATTCATTTTTATCTCATTCTCATTACACACCATAGGTAGTCCTGTACCAACGATAGCTGCGCCTATTAAATGTTCTCCGACAAGATCTATTCCCTCTGAAAAAATGCCACCTAAAATACAGAATCCAAGCACCGGTTTATCAGTCTCTCTGAACTTTGAAATGAACTCCTCTCTTTCTGCCTCTGACAGATGCGGATCCTGAAATATTATATCAACATCTTCAAAAAGTGAGTGAGATAATCCACATTCATATACATCATTAAGCATCTTGTAAGAAGGGAAGAACGCCATATAGTTGCCTTCTCTTCCACGAACCATTTTATCTATATACAAGGCAATTTTCTCATACATAGCAGGTGTCCGCAGCTTATATCTGCTGCTCACATCAATCCCTGCAAATATCCTCCTGTTGCACTTTGGAAACGGAGAAGGAATATATATTGCCCTATCCTCCTCATCATCATGCAAAAGCTCTTTATAATAATTGATCGGAAGCATTGTCGCAGAGAAAAATATAGTCGAATTACCTTTTTCGATACAATCGGAAAGATTTCTTGCCGGGTGGATACAGTACAGTTTCAACATAAATGAAGAGGCATCCAGCTGTTCTCCGTATATTCTATAGCTCTCATCCATCAATTCATATATATTGAGAAACTGATTAATTTGAAAATAAAAGTCTAATATCTCATCTTTATGAGATTTAAGAGCCTGTATCTCCTTACTTTCCTCCATAAATGATTCCATATGAGTATATAGCCTGAGCAGCTTTAAATATAATGATTCTATATCCGAAACAACTACATATCCCTTTTCATTATCACATAATTTCTTGATTTCTAACAGTTCCCTGTTACATCCGGAAAGTATTCTGCAGATCTTTGAATTATAAGGCAGTAATATTTTTCTGATCTTAAGAAAATCCTCTTTATATATACAGGCGCTATACATCGCTGATGCTCTGTCAACCAAGTTATGTGCCTCATCCGTAAGAAAAATATATTCTCCCTTTGAACCTTCGCCAAAGTATCTTCTTAGCTTGACTCTTGGGTCAAATACATAGTTATAATCGCATATTATTCCATCTACATACAAACTCACATCAAGAGATAATTCAAACGGACATACCATGTGTTTGTCTGCATATTGAAGTAATACCTCTCTTGTTATATTGTCTTCATTAGTCAGGCAATCATACATAGCCTTATTGATCCTGTCATAATGACCTTTTGCATATCGACAATAATCCGGATCACAATTTGTCTCATCCATAGGGCATATTTTTTCCTTAGCAGTAATCAGAACACTTCTGAATACAAGTCCGTTGTTACGCAAAGTCTCTAAACCATTCAGGGCAACACTTCGGGCTACGGTCTTTGCAGTCAGATAAAAAAGCTTCTCTCCATAACCGTTACCCATAGCCTGAACAGCAGGGAACAATGCCGCCATAGTCTTGCCTATACCTGTTGGTGCCTGCACAAAAAGATTCTTTTTATCTTTAACAGACAAATAGACCATTGCAGTCATATCCTTCTGGCCCGGACGATAAATGTATGGAAATTCAAGTAATTCAATAGACTCATTACGTAGTTTGCGGCTGTCCACGTCAAATTGAACCCATTTACAATACTCCTCGACCATATCATTAAACCACTCTTCAAGGTAGTCGAAAGTAAATGTTTCCTTAAAACGTTTAATCTGTTCCGTATCCAGATTACAATACGTCATCTGCACGGATATTTCAGGCAATTCTTCATTACTGGCATATATATATGCATAACACATTGCCTGTGTTTTATGTACATAGATAGGTTCAGTAATCTTTTCAAGCTTTTTATATACGCCTTTAATCTCATCTATTATAACAAAATTATCCTCAGTCAAAATCCCATCTGCTCTGCCCTCAATGGTAAGGATAAAGTCCGGTTTTTTAATTGTTATTTTCAAAGGAACTTCAGCCTGATAGTTAATTCCCATCTTTCCCTGAATCTTTCTATGCACACGGCTTCCCGCCTGCATGGCATCCTTAGAAAAGGTTCCCTCGCCTGCCGTTATATCACCTTCACGGAACAGGAATTCAACTATTCCACGAACTGAAACACTTATCTCATACATATTATTTACCATTCAAAACATATTATTATCTATTCAGCTATGCTTCATAGATACGCGACAGGCATGGTGCTAAAGCACATTCCAATATGCCTGTCGTACCGTAAAATGTACTTTTTTCTACGAATCTCGCAGTGAATGCGAGATTCTACCTGAACAGTTACACATCTTAGTATCTATTCAGCTATGCTTCATAGATACGCGACAGGCATGGTGCTAAAGCACATTCCAATATGCCTGTCGTACCGTAAAATGTACTTTTTTCTACGAATCTCGCAGTGAATGCGAGATTCTACCTGAACAGTTACACATCTTACTTATTTTTTTCAAGATATACAACCGCCTTACCAATATTATCAGACACTTCTTTGCCCTCAAGTAATTCAAGAAGCTTCAAACCGAAATCAATACACGTTCCCATTCCACGGCTTGTAATGAACTGTCCGTCATGTACAACAGAATCCGTCTTCTTATTAGCACCAACAAGACCATCTTCAAGACCCGGATAGCAGGTTGCATTCTTTCCTTCAAGCAGGCCCTTTTCTCCATATACTGTAGGTGCCGCACAGACTGCAGCCAAATACTTGCCATCCTCAGAATACTTTTTGATAAGCTTGTCCAATCCGGAATGTGCTTTCAGATTATTAGTGCCCGGCATTCCTCCCGGTAAGATCAGCATATCTGCATCTGTCAAATCCTTCTCATCAAAAACCTTATCAGCTCTGATCGTAATACCATGTGAACCGGTAACATCATAATCTCCAGAAACAGACACGGTTACACAGTCTACTTTGCCGCGTCTTAACAGATCAACAACCGTTAATGCTTCAACCTCCTCAAATCCCTCTGCATAAAATAAATAAGCTTTCTTCATTGTATATACCTCCCATAAGATAGTTATATTTAGGTAATTGCGAAACTATATGTAATATGCACAACTCATATACACATTTCCTAATACATCAAAATATATCATAAATGTGCATATTCTTCAATGTGGGAATATGTTTTTCAATAGATGGTATATATCAGGAAATCATGTTATAATGTGAATAGTAACAACTTAATGCGAGTCATGCTGTGCATAATAAAATATAATAAGCTTTACCAAAAAATACTAATAATATTACGGAGGCAGTCATGGAAATAGAAAGAAAATTTTTGATTAAAAAAGAAAACCTTCCAAAAGGTTATGAAGAATATCCCTATAATGAATTAGAGCAGGCATATATCATCACCGAACCTGTTCTTAGAATACGAAAAAAAGATGATGAATATATTCTCACCTATAAGGGACCCGGTTTTATGACAAGAACAGAGGAGGAATTCCCCCTCAATAAGGAAGCATATGAAAAACTGCTTTCCAAATCCGAAGGAATCATCATCTGTAAGACAAGATATAAAATCCCTGACAGAGATTTCACAATCGAATTAGATATATTCAAAAAAGATCTTGAAGGATTAATTTTAGCTGAAGTTGAATTTCCTGATATCGACACCGCCAATTCATATGTACCTCCTACATGGTTTGGCAGGGAAGTCACAAATGAAGGTACATATCACAATTCATATTTAAGCTCTCTCAACAGAGAAAAACTTAATGAGGTTTTGGAGGCGGCGCAATCTTAAAGTATGCCCGATTCATTATAAGCACTGTAACGATCATCGCAAAGGTACTTCCCGCCATAACGAAAACCGGAGTACCTATGAAATAAGCAACTGCTGAAACAATAGATCCGATGGTCTGTGCAAACAGAGCAATTTTAAATATTATTGCAAATGACACCTTTGCTGCCATAATTCTTGACATGATATATAATATCAATGCATAGAACAATGCAGAAAACATATATCTTATCAGAGTTATTACGTACATGAGCAGATACATCATTACCAAGCCGAAATATATAACAGGTGCCATATCAGCAACAGTTTCATTATTGATGGTAACATTACTTATTTCCGAAAACTTCTGTTCCTGCACAAAGCCGCCTATTCCTGACAAGTTATTATATGTCACTATATTATTCTTACTGATCAGAATAGCGCTTATCATATCACTTGATATATCCTCTTTTGAGAACGTCTCCTTGTCAGTATCAACAAGAATATATATACCGGCATCTTCCTCCTCCTTTTCAAGCTTCTCAGAAACCGTGAATTTTCCGTTCTCGAGTGAAAAAGAAGGGAGCTCCTTCAATATATAATTACGTACCCCGCCATATCCGGCAACTGCAGCCATTACAGGTATCCCATATTGAATAAGACTGATCAATAGAACAAGAAAAGCTATATATGTTATTATCTTACCTACAGCAAGCTTTAATAGCGATTCATATTCTCCCGGTAGGAACATTGCAGTTATATATCTGTCAGCAAAACTCAAACTGCCTTTTTTTGAATTTTGACTATTGTTAATTTCTTCACCATTCATATAAAACCTCATTTAATTCCTCTTTGTGATTAAATCAACTCATTTTCTATCATTGGTATTATTATCGTAATAACCGTTCCCTTATTGGGCTTAGAAATGAGTTCTGTTTTAGCCTTGCATTTATCCGTCAATATATCTAAAAGATGTTTGAGCGATGTAGCTCCGGTATTCTTTAAATTAGACGTATCAAAACCTATACCATTATCTATTATCTGTATTGCATAGCCATCTTCTCTCGTATAAGTTCTGACGACAACATTTCCACTGTTATCCTTCCCACCTATACCATATTTGACTGCTTTCTCAACTAACGGTTCTATAGTATTTCTGGGAATTTTGAAATCCTTAACCTTGCTCTCGATCGCAAAGGATAACTTACTGTTTCTTGTACGCTGCAGATTAAGGTATGCCATAATATGTTCAAGCTCATCTTCAAAAGAAATTATCTCCCCCCGATTGTTAATAGCTTTAATGTTGTCCATAACATACATTGAAATATAATATATCATCTTAGTGCTGTTTTCCGATCCGGTCTTGATCATATTCTGAAGTGTCTGAAATGACGCAAACAAGAGATTAGGATTAAAGCTCTCTATTACCTGTTGTCTTACTATTTCATCCTTATCTCCAACATCATCCATATCATTTTCACTAACCACAACTGCCTGTCCGATACCATATTTTATAAGAATAACAAAGTAAATGAAGCTGCCAATAATAACCGGCATGTAATACACAATTGTCTCTGAATGAGTAACATATAAAACAAGGGCTAGTATCGCAGAACCTAGAAGTATCAGGTTAGAAACAAATACCGGTCTTCCTTCTTTCTGTCTGTAATCATATGAGGCAATTCCAACAAGCAAAGTAAATAATACCACTCCAATAACTGATAGTGCAACCACTATATTATATATAAGATCAAAAGAAACTAATCTAAACCATGACAGAATGATAATACTGATAAATTCTATACAATAAATGATTATCCCAACATCTATGACCGACAAAATCTTCACCTTGTTTATCATACATCTGATCACAAATAAATGTATAACTGTTACTATTATAATGCCCATACTGATCAGGAAATAATTAAGCATTTCCCAATATATTACGGTTCTAAACAATGAACTTTTTATGCATAGGAGTATTCCTGTGAAAAAGGCTTCAGTCCATATATAATTCAACAAATATTTTTTAGGTGCCCTGCTTTTAACAGAGACAATTACAGCAAATAGTGCTATACCTATTAATATCAATAAAATCCCATAGACTACAAGCCAACCATCATCTTTGATTGACTGCGCCAACAATTCAGTAAAGGTACCAATCCTTATATTCTCCAATGCAACCTTATCCTCATTGTAGCTTTTTATCTTAATAGTAAGATCAGCATTAGCATATTGAGGAGCAATCGATACTATATGATACGGAAATAATATATCCTTTTCTGTACTCTCATATATGAGATCCTTATTGGCAAGTATCTGAATAAACTGGTTTCTGGAATAAAACACAAGGTATTCTTCTTCATTTGAGTAATCAGGAAGCTTATGAGTAAGGATCAAATAATTATCTGCCTTAATATCAAAGGTATTAGGAAGATTCAACACTTCAGTTATATACTTCTTGGCATTCTTATCATCAGTATTTCCAAACTTTCTCCATTTAGCATCATCTAAGGTCTCATACGAAGCTATCCAGCCATCAGAAAAATCATCAAGCCCTTTTATCTTCCCTTTTAATAAAATGCCTTCATTATTTCTGACAACAATAAATGCCGCAATAAGCAACATTGATGCCACCAGAAAACTGATCATAATATGAAGTTGTCTGTTACTAAAATGAAACATTCTATTAGACTCCCCTATTATAATGCTTTGTCCTGCCTTCATTTACTATTCTATCAATTGCTATGCACCTGGTATAAGCTTCTTATCAATTACATCTGCTTTAACAGATTAACCATCTCAATTGCGCCAAGTGCACAGTCATAACCCTTATTACCTGCCTTAGTTCCTGCACGCTCAATTGCCTGTTCAATATTCTCTGTTGTAACAATTCCAAACATTACAGGAATTCCTGTATTGAGTGAAACCTGTGCAATACCCTTAGAAACCTCATTGCAAACATAATCATAATGGCTTGTTGCACCACGAATTACAGTTCCAAGACAGATAACTGCATCATATTTCCCTGACTCTGCCATTTTCTTAGCAGCTACGGGTATCTCAAATGCTCCCGGTACCCATGCAAGAGTGATGTTATCCTCAGGTATGTCATGTCTTGTAAGTCCATCAACAGCACCACCTATAAGCTTTGAAACTATAAACTCGTTAAAACGCGCGGCAACTATACCCACCTTCATGTCCTTTGCTACTAACTTTCCCTCTAATGTGTTCATTATTATTTCCTCCTATATCCTATTAGCTGTTTTTATTTCCTTATTTTCAAAGAGCCTTATTATATCATAACCATAAAGCCGTGCGATATATCAGGTAAGATACCGTGTCATGCTTGCATGTAAGCGGTTTATTACCTGATATATCATAGGGCGCATGCCCTGACCGAGAAGCTTTGCTTCGAGGGCTTGCACGGATTTTAGTAACGTTTATTACAGGTTCAATATATGCCCCATCTTGTCCTGCTTTGTCTTTAGATAAAATGCGTCATAAGCGCCAGGCTGCATAATGATCGGAACTCTCTCAACTATGGAAAGTCCATAACCTTCAAGTCCATATACCTTAAGCGGATTGTTCGTCATAAGGCGTAACTCCTTAATGCCTAAGTCAACCAGAATCTGAGTTCCTATCGTGTAATCTCTTGCATCCTCAGGAAATCCAAGTTCAAGATTAGCCTCAACGGTATCTCTTCCCTGATCCTGAAGCTCATAGGCACGTATCTTATTGATAAGACCTATACCTCGACCTTCCTGCCTAAGATATAATAACACTCCTCTGCCCTCTTTTGCAATCATCTTCATTGCAGCATCATACTGCTGTCCGCAGTCACATCTTGCAGAACCTAATGCATCTCCTGTAAGACATTCAGAATGAACCCTGCACAGTACCGGTGCTCCATCAGTTATATCACCCTTTACAAGCGCAACATGATGCTCTCCGTTTAGTTTATTGACATATCCGTATATCGTAAATTCACCGTATCTTGTAGGCATTTTTGCCTTGGCAACACATTCCACAAACACCTCATGTTCCTTGCGGTATTGTACAAGATCCTTGATCGTTCCAATCTTTAAATTATGCTTTTTTGAAAATTCAAACAGATCATCTTTTCTCGCCATCATGCCGTCATCCTTCATGATCTCACAGCAAAGACCTACCGGTCTAAGTCCCGCAAGCTTCATATAATCAACAGTCGCTTCAGTATGTCCCTGTCTCTCGATAACTCCGCCCGGTCTTGCCTCAAGTGGAAACATATGTCCGGGGCGTCTGAAATCCTCGGATTTGGCTCCATCCTCCACAAATTTTCTAGCCGTTATTCCTCTTTCATAAGCTGATATACCTGTAGTTGTACTCACATGATCTACAGACACTGCAAATGCCGTACTGTGATTATCGGTGTTGGTAATACACATCTGAGGTAAATTAAGCTTATCTGTATAACTTGCATCCATAGGCATACAGATAAGACCTTTTGCATAGCTTGCCATAAAGTTCACATTCTCGGTTGTTGCAAACTCTGCGGCACAGATTACATCTCCTTCATTTTCTCTGTCTTCGTCGTCAAGAAGAACGACACACTTGCCGGCTTTCAAATCCTCTGCCAGTTCTTCGGGTGTATTAAATTCAGACATTGTTATACTCCTCTCTGTCATATAATAATAGGCGTTTGTGAAACTCTATTTTTTCTCTCTTTCATTAAGTTAAGCAATCGTCTAATATAATAATATATTTTTTTAACGTTGTGCATATACACAACTCATCTACATTATTACGTAACATAGTGGTTAATAAGAAAATCAGATGCTTTACATAAAACCAATCAGTTTACATAAAACCATGTTTTAAAAGGAAATCCTCTGTGATCTGAGAGGAAGATTCCTTAGCTGGTTTGTCTATACCATCTCCAACTTTAAGAAGCTTCTCGACGTATTTCCCCACAACATCATTTTCCAGATTAACAACATCTCCGACTTTCTTATCAAGCAGTGTTGTATGTGACCTAGTATGTGGTATAAGAGATACTTTAAAGCATGTATTATCAACATATGCTACAGTCAACGATATACCATCAATGGCTATTGAGCCCTTCTCGATAATATATCTTAAAAGATTTGCTGGTGTCTTAACAGTAACCCAGACTGCGTTATCTTCTCTTTCGTAGTTTTCTATAACTCCGGTACCATCAATATGACCGCTTACAATATGACCGCCAAACCTTCCGTTAGCAGCCATAGCCCTTTCAAGGTTAACATAACTCCCATTCTTCAGATTTCCAAGCGAAGATCTTCTAAGTGTCTCTGCCATAACATCCGCAGTAAATTTATTAGATGTTTTTGATGTGACTGTAAGACACACACCATTAACCGCTATAGAATCTCCAATATGCATATCCTCAAAAATCTTAGCTCCTTTGATCGTAAGCTTCGATGACTTTGCACCATTTGCAATCGAGGTAATCTCTCCAATCTCTTCTATTATCCCGGTAAACATCCGCCACCTCCTTTATAATAAAGAAAAGCCTCAAAGAATTATCTTCAAGGCTTATACTCACATCAATAAAAGTCATGCATATATGCACACACATAATATCAACTAATCTTCTCTCATCCAGACTATACTGTCGGCACCGGAATCACACCGGTTCATACCTTGTGGCTTGCGGGCTCATGAACACAATATTCAAACACCGCCGGTGGAGACTTGCACTCCGCCTTGAAGAAATATTCAATTAAACAAGTGCCATTATAACTCGTTATATACTGTTATGCAACCCCTGTTTTAAGAAGCTAAATAACTATTTTATATTTTGCTATATTTATTATTGACAAATTAACATTAAAATGTTATATTAACTTTACCAAATGCAAAGGAAGTGATTTTATGAGTTTGACAAAAAGTGACTTGGACGCTATAAGTGTTATAATAAAAACAGAAATATCCCCTGTCAATAATAGGCTTGACAGCCTCGAAGGCAGATTTGACAATCTTGAAAACAGATTTGACAATCTTGAAAACAGATTTGACAATCTTGAACTTAAAGTAGACAAACTTGAAGCCGATGTATCTTCTTTGAAATCCGGCCAGAAACAGATTAGAAGAGATATCAAGCGTCTTAATGATAAAGTGGACGCAACCTATGATCTTGCATTAGATGCGTGGGGAACCAGCACTGAGAACAGAACATGGATCGATGAACAGGAGCAGGCCAAAGCATAGATACATAATACAATCTGATATTAATTTATAATGTTATCTTTCAATACAAATACAGCCCCAAATCGAATATATCGATTTGGGGCTGTTAATAATTATTCACCAATTAATTGTTTCTTTTGTTTTTCTTATACTGAATATATTTTTATATACTTTTATTGTAATAACAGAGTTTATTGAATATGGGGGATTTGTATTGCCAACCTCTGCTCATCATTATAGGTTAATACACCATTAATCATTATATCCGTTAGGATTCATGCTCTGCCACTTCCAAGAATCAGCACACATCTCCTCGATTCCATACTGTGCCTCCCAGCCAAGTTCTTTCTTAGCAAGTGATGCATCTGCATAGCAGGTAGCTATATCACCCGGACGACGAGGCTTGATCTGATAAGGAACCTCATGTCCGCAAGCCTTAGAAAATGCCTTAATAACATCAAGCACACTGTATCCGTTACCGGTTCCCAAGTTATAAATCTTAACTCCCGGATTCTCCTTAATCTTATCAATCGCCTTAACATGTCCATTTGCAAGATCAACAACATGAATATAATCACGCACTCCGGTTCCGTCCGGTGTGTCATAATCATTACCAAACACTCCAACGCATTCAAGCTTTCCGATTGCAACCTGTGCAACATACGGAAGAAGATTGTTAGGTATTCCCTTAGGATCCTCGCCGATCATACCACTCTTATGTGCTCCGATAGGATTGAAATAACGAAGAAGAATAACATTCCACTCTTCATCTGCAGTATGAAGATCCGACAGAATCTGCTCAAGCATACTCTTAGTCCATCCATAAGGATTAGTAGGTGTTCCTTTTGGGCACTCCTCAGTAATAGGAACAAATGCAGGATCACCATATACTGTTGCCGAAGATGAGAAAATGATATTCTTGCATCCGTGATTTCTCATTGCCTCAACAAGTGTAAGTGTTCCCTGAATATTATTCTTGTAATATTCAAGCGGCTTTGCAACAGACTCTCCAACTGCCTTAAGTCCGGCAAAATGTATAACGCAGTCAATCTTCTCTTTTGAAAATAGGTTCTCCATTGCATCAGCATCCAACATATCATTCTCGTAAAATGTTACATTCTTTCCTGTTATCTCCTCAATTCTGTCAACTGCCTTTTTGCTTGAATTATAGAGATTGTCAAGTATTACAACCTCATAGCCTGCATTTAACAACTCAACGCATGTGTGGCTTCCTATATATCCTGCGCCACCTGTTACCAATATTCTCATTCTAAAATCCTCCTGTTTTTTATTTACTATGAACCTTATTGCTGTTCTGTCTTGTTCAAGAATGTTTCTTTCGTTCTTGTTTCGGAATGCACGTAATCTTTATTGACATCTTCTAATGCGCATTCCTGTAATCAGCATGAGGCTTATTATCATCCCTTAGCCTGTCCGCACGATTCCCGGATCACCAGTCTGCATGGTATCTTAATCTTAAGCGGAGTCTCAATGTTTAAATTAGTCATTCCATAGAGAAGGTTTGCACCATGCTGACCCATATCATATGACGGGGCATCGATTGTTGTTAGTGACGGTGATGTAAACTCACTTATCTCATCATTATTAAACCCAACTACAGATATATCACCGGGTATCTTATAACCTGCTTCCTTAATCGCTTTCATAACTCCGAATGCGATTGCATCCGACGCTGCAAATATCGCAGTAGGCAATGTCTTACAACCCAACAGTTTTTTACACAATTCATATCCTGAGGTTGTACTAAAGGAATTCTCTAACATATACTCTTTCTTATATCTGTTGTGCTCCTTCATATATCTTATATAGGTTTCTCTTCGTTCGTCATATATCGGTTCTGTATCATTAATATACTCTTTCCCGCCGATATAGGCAATCCTTTCATGTCCAAGACTTGTAAGATAGTCAAGAGCACGTCTGACTCCACAACGAAAATCCATTGTTATCGAAGTGATATTATAATCCTCTCGTGGCATATCAAGAAATACTACATTATTATTCATGAGCTTAAAGTCCTCAATATACTCCTCAGAGAATTTGCCAATGCAGACTATTCCATCAACTCCTGCAAGATTCTCCTTATAATCATTATCTGTACGAAAAACTCTAATAACATTAAATGAATGTGCCAGACAATAGTCCTCAACTCCTTTTCTAACCATAAGATAATAACTATCCCTCATCTCGTCTTCTGCTGAAAACCACTGTACAATTCCCATTGTAAATGCTGCTTTTGAAACTGAACGCTTCTTTTCATACTTTAATTCTCTGGCCGCTTCTATAACACGCTTCTTGGTTTCAGTTGTTGCCGATAGACCAGGATCATCATTGAGTATTCTTGATACCGCTGCCGGCGAAACTCCGGCAAGTTTTGCGACATCTTTAATAGTAGCCATAAATCTACCTCTTTCTGTAATATCCTATTTAATTGTAACTATCGGGTAGTATAACATGGTCACAGGTAAATATCAACCCATTTGCAAAAATATTTTACTAAATCTTATTGACATTTTACTAAATTCATGTTATTATTGCAACAGTAAGATTTTTGATGTTTTACATATATTACGATATGGGTGTCAAAAGTACCTTTTGCCACCTAATGATATACGAGGAGGTTACTTATGGAGAGAATTGAATCATTTATCAAACGATTAGAAAGTCATGAGATTACAGAGCGTCTACAGGATATTTACATTGACAAAGCTTCTATTGAAAATCAGAAATCCAGATACATCGATGCGTTACATGAATTTGGGAAACTCTTTGGCGATGAGGCAGAAGCCATATTCTCAGCTCCCGGTCGAAGTGAGATTGGCGGCAACCACACAGACCACCAGCACGGGGAAGTGTTAGCCGCTTCGATCAATGATGATGCTATAGCCGTTGTATCTAAGACTGACAGTAATGAAGTCAACATTTTATCAAAAGGCTATGACATGATAACCATTTCTCTTGATGATCTGACAAAGAAAGAGGATGAAGAAGGAACAACACAAGCGCTTATTCGCGGCGTAATTTCGAAGGTTAAGGAGAACGGATATAAGATAGGCGGCTTTAATGCCTACGTTACAAGCAATGTGTTATCCGGTTCAGGACTCTCCTCATCCGCGGCATTTGAGACACTTATCGGTACTATTCTGTCAGGACTATACAATGATATGTCAATCTCGGACATCGAGATCGCGATCATCGGTCAATATGCTGAGAATGTATATTTTGGTAAACCATGCGGTCTTATGGATCAGATGGCATGTTCTGTCGGAAGTCTATGCCATATAGATTTTGCAGATCCTAATGACCCGGTTGTTGAGAAGATCACCTTTGATCTTGACGGTGCTGGATACAGCTTATGTATTACAGATACCAAGGGCTCTCATGCAGATCTGACTCCTGACTACGCTGCTGTTCCCGCTGAGATGAAATCAGTAGCAGCTTGCTTTGACAAAGAAGTCCTCAACGAGGTTTCTGAAGAGGATGTAATATCTCACGCCTCATACATTCGTGAAAAATGTGGTGACCGGGCATTCTTACGTGCAATACATTTCTACGAAGAGAATAAACGTGTAAGAAAAGAAGTTCAGGCACTAAATGATAATGATATAGATACATTTTTAACTACGGTCAAAAAATCCGGTGATTCATCTTATAAATATCTTCAAAATGTATATACTACTCATCATGTCGATCAGCAGAATATGTCTATAGGTCTTATGATAGGTGAGATGGTCTTAGGCAGTAACGGTGTCACAAGAGTTCACGGCGGTGGTTTTGCAGGAACGATCCAGGCTTTTGTTAAAAATGAGACCGTCAAAGATTATAAAGCTAAAATGGATGAGATTTTTGGTGAGGGTTCATGCAACGTGTTGAAGATAAGGAAGTATGGCGGCATCAAAGTTATGTAAACCTCGCAAAGGCAATCAGGCAAATGTGATTCACAACATAACAGAAAATCGTCATTAAACAGATAATGTATATTAATAATAGATTATTGTATTGGAGGGAATGCCATGAATATTAACAATCTTATTACCGAGTTAGTCAGTTATGGAGTTGATAAAGGATTAGTAGATAAGTCTGACGTTATCTATGTAACCAACCGTCTGTTAGAGCTGTTTAAATTAAATTCATACAAAAAAGAAGAAGTATCAGATATCAGAGAGATACATCTTATATTGAACGATTTGTTAGACTATGCTGTCGAGAATGGATTTCTGGAAGACACTATTACTAATCGTGACCTGTTTGACACTAAGATCATGGGAATGCTCACGCCACCGCCTTCAGTTGTCAGAAGCGAATTCATGAAACACTATGGCGTCTCACCTGAGGATGCAACTAAGTTTTATTATGATTTTTCTCGTGCAACCAACTATATACGAAATGACAGGATAGCAAAGGATGAGAAATGGACTTCCAAGACAGAATTTGGTCTAATGGATATAACCATCAATCTTTCCAAGCCTGAGAAAGATCCCCGCGATATAGCCAAAGCAGCAAAGGGTATCAACACAGAAAAATCCGATTATCCCGCCTGTCTGTTATGCCATGAAAATGAAGGCTATGCCGGTCATTTTTCACATCCCGCCAGACAGAATCACAGGATCATACCTATCACCTTAGCAGGAGAATCATACTATCTGCAGTATTCACCTTACGTTTACTACAATGAACACTGCATTATCTTTAACGAAAAACATACTCCGATGAAGATAGACAGAGATTGTATTGCCAAACTCTTAGACTTTGTAAGACAATTTCCTCATTATACAGCCGGGTCTAACGCAGACCTTCCTATAGTCGGCGGCTCAATACTTACACATGATCATTTTCAGGGCGGCGGTTATGAATTCGCTATGGTGAGAGCACCGTACGAGACGGAATTGAAATTAAAGAACTATTCCAATGTTCATGCAGGAATTATTAAATGGCCTCTTACTACAATAAGATTACAATCTGATAATATGAATGAACTAATCGAAGCTGCTGCAGATATACTTAATCTTTGGAGAAACTATACTGACGAAGAAGCATTTATTCTTGCAGAAACAGACGGTGTACCTCATAACACCATCACTCCTATTGCCAGAAAGCGGGGTGAATTATTCGAGATAGATCTCGTTCTTCGAAACAACATAACTACCGACGAATACCCACTCGGAGTATATCATCCTCATCAGAAATACCATCACATAAAGCGTGAGAACATCGGACTTATCGAGGTTATGGGACTGGCTGTACTTCCGGCAAGACTCAAGAAAGAAATGGCTGCATTAGAAGATGCGATTCTTACGGGAAAAGATCTTCGTGCAGATGAACAGACTGCGCCTCATGCTGAATGGGCAGAGGAATGGATACCAAAATATGACAATCTGACCACAGACAATATTCATAAGATTGTTCAGGATGAGATTGCTAACGTGTTCTCTCACGTGCTAGAGGATGCCGGTGTATATAAGAGAACTGATGAAGGCAGAACCGCACTTAAAAGATTTACGGATCTGTTTGCGAAGTAATTATATATCATTTGAAGCTTCATATAGTTATATATATTCAGGCTCTTCCATTTCCAATAACATTATAATAATATCAGAAACGGCTCCTATAAGCATCCATAATTGCTTCGGGAGCCGTTTTCACAATACGATTTAGTTGTTAAAATATTTCTATCTTTACTCTCTTGACAAATCTCCGTTTCCCATAAAGTATCATTTAGCTTTCTTAATTAACCTTATATATTTTTTCATCTTTGCAGTAGGTATTATAATATCAACCTTTCTTGGAACACCATCAAAGGTTTTCTTCCCGAAGGATTTGATATTTGAGCTTTTAAAAGTTATTTTTTTAAGACCGCGATCACCTGCTAAAACCCTATCGCCTAATTTAATCAGCTTATTTCCAAAAGTAATTTTTTTAAGTTTCGTACAATTAGCAAATGCATTTTTACCAACTGTAATAACACTGTCTCCAACTGTAACATTCTGAAGCTTTTTCATACCATAGCATGCATTTTCATCAATCGCTGAAACAAGATATTTTTTACTTTTTATTTTAATCTTGTTGGGAATAGTCAAGCTTTTAACATTACTGTTACCAGGTTTTACAAATATCGCTCTTTTTCCTGTCAACCTATATATATTATTCTTATATATGATCTCTTTCTCAGAAGTATCATCTCTCGATTCCGTTTCTTTTTCTGTTGGCTTGTCTGTCTTAATCTCTTCTTTGGTTTCCGCCTCTGTCGTCTTCTCCGTCTTGATATCTTCGCTGGTTTCCACTTCTTTTGCCTTCTCTGTCTTGGGCTCTTCGTCTTTTTTTGCCTCCGGTACTTTCTCCGTCTTGAACTCTTCTTCGTATTTCACTTTTGTCGCTGATTCATTACCAGTTACTTCATCTATTTTTTCAAAATTATCAGCTCTTACAACCTCAAGTCCCAATCTCAAATTCTTATAATTATCTTTATCGTCAGCATTATATTCAATAATGATATCATTATTGACTCCCACAAAAAGCCTCTGCTCCGGATCAAGAAATTCCCATCCTTTCGGTAATTCAATATCCTTTACATATTCTATTTGTTTTTCCACCGTCATGCTTAAGCTTGATATTCCCGGTGGAGTATCCGCTTTATCAATATAATACTCAATTATTCTTTCTCCTACGCAATCACCCAATCCCGTTATCTTTGCTGTAGCTTTCCCGGCATTTATATTATCAGAGTACGTAACTTCAAAGTCACGCCCACACAAAAGTGAACTACCGTTATAATATACATCCATAATCGGTCTTATTTCCTCGCCGCAATATACAGGTTCGCATCCATCATAATAATAGTTAATAACAGCCTCGCTAAGCTTGATATATTCCTTAATGATCTGATAATCAAGCTTACCACATTCTGTACATGTATATATTTCAGTTACCTTTGATTCATCATCATACACATGACCTTCGTCCCATTTATGGTAGTGTCAAATTGGCACCCCGTTTTTTGTTTCTGAATCCTTTATTTCCGGGAG
>CAMHMG010000032.1 GCA_946186175.1 uncultured Clostridia bacterium
TTTTACATGACAACTTGCAATATCTAAAATGATGTAATTAGAATTCGTCTAACTCTATCACCTCGAATGCATCTCCTTCAGGCTCACTCTTAAACACCATATGTTCACCTGTACTTGGATGATCGAACTCAAGCCTTGTGGAATATAATGCCATCTGCTGATATTTCTTCTTTGTGTTCATAAACTTGGGATTATACTTTGTATCACCATATATTCCCGCATTTCTTCCTGCCATCTGAACCCTTATCTGATGATGTCTTCCTGTAATCAACTGAACCAGAACATAAGTTAAAACTCCATTGTCCGTTTCAAAGACATCAAGTACTTCATAATCTAATACAGCCTTCTTGGCACCCTTCACTCCTTTATCAACTATCTTGGTAGTGTTGGTCTTGCCGTCCTTTAAGAGATAATCTGTCATCGTTCCCACATCGTCCTGAAGTTCTCCTGTAAGGACTGCCTGATAATATTTGATGACATTGCCATCTTGTATCTGATCCGAAAGATTTGCTGCTGCCGCCTGATTCTTAGCAAACACAATAACTCCGCCAACAGGTCTGTCAAGCCGGTGTATTATTGCAAGATAAGGTTCCTCCTCCATCTGATCTCTTTCATAAATCAGATTCTTAAGGTAAGTCAACATATCAGTATCCCTTGTCTTATCACCCTGCACAGGAACCCCATAGGGTTTGACACACACCAATATATCCGAATCTTCATATAAAATGTCTACCTTCATCTTCATATCTCATCCATCTCCTTACATCCAAATTATTATTTAGGTAATTGCGAAACTTATTGAAAAGTGTATATGAGTTGTGCATATTACATATAGCATCCATTAGCAGACCTTGGCGCAGGCGTCGGTACTTATGCACCGTATTGGGGTGCATTATGTACCGTTACGCCGTAGACGGAGCGAAAGCGTGTCTGTAATGGTGCTATATAATATGTACAACTCAAAAAAAGCAAAATTCCGCAATTACCTTAAATAATCACAGCACAAACCTATATCCCACACCCCATATTGTTTCTATATATTGCGGATTATCCTGGTCCTCCTCAATCTTTTGACGGAGTCGCATTACATAGGTTGTTATAGCTTCCGCATAACCCTCAACACCCCTTTGACTCCACACTGCATTATACAATTCTTCACGCGTCACAACAGAATTAGGTCTTTGTGCAAGATATAAAAGGATGTCAAATTCTTTAATTGTAAGATTAATCTCTATCTCGTTGACAAAAACCCGCCTGTTAAATGCCTCTATCACCAGATCACGAGTTTTGATATATCCCGAAAATCTGGTCAATCTCCTGAACTGGTCTATTCTGGCTTGTATCCTGGCAATTAATGCCATACCTTGAAATGGCTCAGCTATATAATCATCTACCCCAGAACGGAACAACTTAACCTTAGTCCACTCATCATCAATATTTGATATCACCATTATAGGAATTTCCGTATTAAGCCTTAACTCATGACATTTATCAGAATAACAGGAAGCGTCCTCACATAACACCAGAATAATGTCCTTATTAAACATTCGTTTTTCAATCAGTTGTTCTTCATCCATGCTTATTTCCGTAACTCTATATCCTCCCACCTGGAGATAATCTGACAGATAACTATTTTCACATTTCGAATCATACAATAACAAAATATCACCCATAAAGCCTTACCCCTTTATCAATTATTTGTAATAGTTGGAATAAGAAAACACTATGGTTTTACATGGGGATTATAGAAAAAAACATAGCAAACAAGACTGCAAAAATAATTTTGCAGTTGCTTGTCATTTTATAAATAGGAAAACGTAAACGATTCAAGGCATTACCCTTAAATGGGGATTATATAAAATAATTATTTATCCGACCTTTAATTTGAATTTTTGAATATCTTTGTCTGTTTCAACAACTTCGATCTGCCCGCCAAGTCCACGTAGCTTCTCATCAAACGCTTCGTAACCACGCTGAATATATTTGATATCTTCAATCACTGTGAATCCATCCGCCACCAATCCTGCAATAACAAGAGCAGCTCCGGCGCGAAGATCAGGTGCAACAACATTAGCACCAGTGAATCTTTCTACACCATCAATGATCGCAGTATTACCTTCAACTTTAATCTGTCCACCCATGCGGAACAGCTCGTCAACATATTTAAATCTGTTCTCGAATATACTCTCTGTAATAATAGATGTTCCCTCTGACAAAGCCAGAATAACTGCCATCTGTGGCTGCATATCCGTAGGGAATCCGGGATATGGCAGAGTCTTAATGTTAGTGGAACCCAGTCTATGATTACTAACAACTCTTACTGCATCATCATATTCCATAACAACTGCACCTATTTCCTTAAGCTTTGAAGAAATGGCTTCCAAGTGCTTAGGGATGACATTCTTGATGGTAATATCACCCTTTGTTGCAGCAGATGCTACCATAAATGTTCCCGCTTCAATCTGATCGGGAATAATGGAATACTCAGTACCCTTTAACTTCTCAACCCCGCGGATGCGAATAACATCAGTACCGGCTCCTTTGATATTAGCCCCCATACTGTTCAAGAAGTTGGCAACATCAACTATATGCGGCTCTTTGGCTGCATTCTCTATAACAGTTTTTCCTTCAGCAAGTGTTGCCGCCATCATAACATTAATGGTCGCACCTACTGAAACTACATCCATATATATACGATTACCTGTTAATTTATCAGCTTCGGCGTGAATCATTCCTCTCGGAAAATCAACACTTGCACCTAATGCTTTAAATCCCTTAATATGCAGATCTATAGGTCTGCTTCCTATATTACATCCACCCGGAAGAGCAACGGAAGCCTTGCGATACTTTCCAAGCATCGCTCCAAGCAGATAATAAGATGCTCTTATCTTCCTGATAAATTCATCATCAACACAGTTATCCACTGCAGGATTAATAGTGCCGCCACATATCCTTACTGTATGTTCATCTATAAAATTAACTCTTGCACCAATACCTTCTATTGCCTGCAAAAGCACCCTGGTATCTCTGACGTTCGGAACATTCTCAATTACGACTTCTTCATCTGTCATGATTGCTGCAGCAAGTATTCCAAGTGCTGCATTCTTTGCTCCGGCGATAGTAACCTCACCTACTAATGGGTTACCACCTTTAACTACATACTGTTCCATCATTGCACCTCTTTATATGGTTAACTTTAGGCATATTTATACGCATAGCTGTGCTCATTATAGCATGATTCACGAATTTGTAAATCTTTTTTTGTATTTTATTTCACAATATTTTAACAATTGTTACTATTCACAGTCAATATAAGTTATGATTAGTGTATCAACGTGCTTGCACGTTTGAACACTAATCATAGCTTATATTGTAACTGAGAAGCAGTAACTCCACAGACAGCCACAAACAAAAGCAACTTCAGTTGCGACATATGCTTTAGCAGATGGTTTGTGGCTTGCAAATGTGGAGTTACTGTGAATAGTGACTAACAATTCCGGTATTAAAGGTGAATATAAACTGCTGTTACCAATGTATAACTTCACCCTGATTTTCTGCCTCACAGTATATACATCTGTATATTCTTTTCTCTTTATCCGTAAGCTTGAATATCTGATTAATCCCCTGTTCTGTTGTTGTAATACATCTTGGATTCTTGCATTTAACAACATTAACTATCTGCTCCGGAAGGTCAACCTTCTTCTTTTCTATTGTATTACCATCCTTAATTATACTGACCGATATACCGGGATCTACATATCCCAAAATATCAAGATTGATGTCATAGTCTGAGTGATCGATCTTTAATATATCCTTTCTTCCCATCTTGCGGCTTGTGGCATTCTTGATAATTGCAACCGAGCAGTCCAACTCGTCAAGTTTTAAATACTTATATATAAGCATTGCCCTGCCTGCAGTAATGTGATCTAATACTATTCCGTTCTGAATACTGTCTATCTTCATCTCATCATTCTCCCTTCACATCTCTCAACATTTTGAGTATCAATGCCATTCTTACATATTTCCCGTTAAGCGCCTGTCTGAAATAACATGCTCTCGGATCATCATCCACCTCAACCGATATCTCGTTAACTCTTGGAAGCGGATGAAGAATACTTAAGTCTTTGTTTGCTTTCTTGAGTTTTTTCATATTAAGAATGTATGTATCTTTGAGTCGCACATAGTCAGCTTCATTGAAGAAACGTTCTCTCTGAACTCTGGTCATATATAGAACATCAAGGCGGTCTATTACTTCATCTATAGTTCGAACCTGCTCATAACTCATATCTCCCTGTTCAAACACTTCTTCTTTGATATAATCCGGTATCTCTAATTCCTCCGGAGATATCATGATAAAATGAACATTTGAATATCTGGACATTGCTTTGATAAGAGAGTGAACCGTACGTCCGAATTTCAAGTCTCCGCAGCATCCTATGATCATATTGTCAAGACGTCCTTTTTCCCTTCTGATAGTAAGGAGATCCGTAAGCGTCTGTGTCGGATGATTGTGTCCCCCATCGCCTGCATTGATTATCGGTACATCCGACTTCATCGCTGCCAGACATGGCGCACCTTCTTTTGGATGACGCATTGCTATGATATCTGCATAACATGAAACCACTTTCACAGTGTCTGCTACACTTTCGCCCTTAGTTGCAGAGGAAGAATCCGCAGAAGAAAATCCCAAGACATTACCTCCAAGCTCCATCATAGCTGCTTCAAAGCTAAGTCTTGTCCTGGTAGACGGCTCAAAAAACAATGTTGCCAATTTTTTGTGTGCACATACACTCTCATACTTCTTCGGATTAGCTATAATATCATCAGCCAGATCTAATAACTCGTCAATCTCCTCCACACTAAGATCCATTGGGTCAATTAAATGTTTCATCTTCATTCCTCCGTATATATTATTCTTTGTCTGTAATTATCCAGATCATTCTTTTCTAAGAACAACCCCATTCTCTATGAATAAATGTTCAGCCTCACGCCGCTTATCCTTGTCGCAGCGTAATACATATTGCTTTCCGGCAGCATATACCCGTATCTGCACAGTGCTTATCTGATCGTTAATTATCCTATAACCTTCCATCTTATTCCATTCAAAAAAGCTTGTACCTATAAATATTCCCAACGGACTTATACCGCTGCTCATACGGCTGTTAAAGAACACAAGCATAACAAATGTTACCAGAGCCGGCATAAACCGGTAACTCTTCTCATATAAAATGACTGCTATCAAAACAAGCGCCACATTGACATATAGTATTTCCATAGGCCCGATTTGTCTGCCATAACGGCTTGGTATCGTTATATCCTTTTGCTTGTCTAAGGTAGCAAAAGCAATGACGCAGGCCGCTCCGAAACCTAAGAACAGAATTATAGCAAGGCCATTCAATATCACCTCTAATTTCAAACTATTCACTCCAATTCAATGTATATATTTAAGTAATTGCGAAACACTATATTTTTTCTTTGAGTTTCGTAATTACCTAAATATATATTAACCATGGTCAAAATTGCCCACAATTGATAACACAGCAAAAATCCTGTCATGGAATTGTGAATATCACTCCTCTGACAGGATTCCTATATCTTTAACTATTAAGTAATGTCACCATTACTGCTTTTTCAGCATGGCGTCTGTTCTCCGCCTGATCCAATATAAACTCAAGATTGTCATCAACCACTTCCTGGCTGATCTCATATCCAATATGCATTGGCATATCATGCATTACCTTCGCTTTACTCTCTGATAGCAATTCTTTATTAATCTGATAAGGCATCATCTTCGCCAGCGTCTCTTCTTTCTTCTGTTGATATGCAGGATTGTTGAAAAATTCCATATCTACCCATGTATCGGTATATAACACATCCATATCAGAAACATATTTCTTAGCTTCCTCCATAGACATTGAAGGATCTAATTCTACATAATAACCTGAAGCCTTAGCTCTCTCATAGAAATCAGCATCTACCCCTGTCTCATTTACAAGTGGTGTAAGGCCATAAATAGTGCCTTCTTGCATCTTGGCAAAGAACTCAATCAGAGAATTGAATACATTATTCTTAGCACCGATGTATAACATCTTGACATTAAGTCCACCAAAATGCTCCTTCAAAGCAAGTGCATCTGCTAATATCTGGCAAGGATGATATGTAGAATCGCAACCATTAATAAACGGAACCGTTGAATACTTTGCAAACTGGTTGACCGTATCATTCTTAATAAGTCTTGCCATTATAATATCAACATTCCTACATACATACTTAAGTTCTGAAACTAAGTCTCCCAACACAAAATTGGAATCCTCCCAAACCTGATTGTAATAGGTTCCTCCAAGCTCTGTTATTCCGGTAGTAAATGAGAGAAACGTTCTTGTTGATGTCTTCTCAAATAACGTATAGAGTTTCTTTCCTTTGAGAGCTTCCGAATACTTATCGGGATTGCTCTTCATATCATAAGCAAGATCAAGTATTGCATTCAATTCTTCTTTGCTGTAATTGCTGAAATTTATCATATGCTTCATAACACGTTTACCTCTTTTTTCATTTATGAAATTATTGTATTAAAAAACAACACAAAATGCAAGCAAAACCTATTCGGCATGCTGCTTGTTTTTCCTTTTCATACGTTGTTGTTTTCTCTTATCCACAGGTTTATTGACCCCTGCCGCTGCGGCTTCCTTTCTTGCAAGCTGTAATTCTCTTAATGTCTGGTCAAGTTTTCTGTATCTCTCCTCAGCTCTTTTCTCCTGTTCCTTCGTCATTCCGGAAATCTTATTAACGATAGAATCTGCTGCCTGCTCGCCCGCTGCCTGTCCAATCAGTTTGTTATTTTCCATAATGGCGTTGGACAATATTCTGTTCATGATTTTCTGAAACTGTTCCAACTTTTCCTCATTAGACATTAATCCATCATTTTTATTAACCGTAACCAACTCTGCTTTTTTATTATCTTCTTCATTTTTAAGACGATCTTTATTATTATCGCTACTGTTCTCAAGCAGTTCTTTTCTATCATTTTCACTTCCATTTACAGGTTGTTCTTTTCTGTTATTCCCGTTTCCGCTTACAAGCTGCTCTTTTCTTCTTTCTATACAATTTCTAATTGCTCTTAGCTGCAACCCTTTATCCTTTAATTCTCTTATTTTACACAGCAGCTCTATGTCATGATCAGTGTAATAGCGATGACCCATCTGATTTCTATGTATGTCCATCTTAAGTTCTTCCTCCCAGTATCTGAGTACATGAGATTCAACCCCTACTCTTTCCGATGCTTCCTTAATGGTGTAATATGGTTCTTTCATTTCACAGCCTCCTGATTTTATTATGTGTCGATTATATAAGATAATGACATTAACGGACGCAAAATCGACCTCAAAAATATACAAAAAAATAACAGGGTGCGACATTAATCGCACCCTGTATATAATATACTACAATATATTTAACAATTGTATATATTCAGCTATGCTTCATAGATACACGACAGGCATGGTGCTAAAGCACATTCCAGTATGCCTGTCGTATCGTAGAATATACATTTTTCTACGAATCTCGCAGTAAATGCGAGATTCTACCTTAACAGTTACTAACAATTACATATTATCCTATAAGCCTTCTGTATTCTCTTCTGTATTCTCAACAGCTTCAACATCCCTGACATATGTACATCTTCCGTCAGGACCGGCCTGATATACCTTGCCATTATATTCGATCTCTTTATTCTTCTGCATAACACCTTTGGAATTGAAATAATACTGTATCCCGCGTATCTTCACAAGCTTATCAGATACCCTCGCGCCTGACTTATTGACATAGTATATCTTCTTACCTTTGTATATCCACTGTTTCTTTAATACTATTCCGTATGAATTACAGTAATAATATTTACCATTGAATTTTTTGAAACCTGCTGAACGCCTGCCCTTTGAATTGAAATAATATGTACTTCCTGAAATCTTATACAGTTCACTCTTTGCCATCACGCAATCAGACTTGACATATACAAGATATTTACCTTTGTAAAGCCATTGAGACTTAAGAGCATATCCCGAAGCACCTATATAATAGGTGTTACCATCTATTGTTATCCATTTCTTCTTTACCAGTACTCCATTATCCCCAAAGTAATACAACTTGTTTTTAATAGTATATAGCCCGGTAACCCTGAAGCCTTCATCATTGAGATAGTATTTCTTCTTACTGACAGTGATCCATTTACCGGTGACTATTTCTCCGTTTTTGATATACTGATAATTAAGACCATCCGACGTTTCTTTCCATCCGGTGTATAACTCACCCGTCTCAGCCAGGATCTTATCCGAAGGTTGTTCAGTCGTCTGCTGAGTTGTCTGCTGCTCTGTTGTTCCCTGTGCAGGAGCAATTGTTCCCGAAATAATACCATCGTAATTCTGTGCACGTTCATAGTATTGAAATCCGGATGTAACAGTTGAGTCATTAAGATCAATCTCCCGTCCCCATGCAATGACACAACACTTTGCCTCCGTTTTAGAGGTATAATTACACTCAGCAACTATCAGCTTCCCGTCTGTGCTCTTTGCATATACAAATGATGAATGACCGCGGAAACGAACTATATCGCCCACCCTAATATTCGCTGCATAATTGGGATCCCCTGTAGCACTTATTCTGGCCCATGTGGTTGAACCAAACAGATCATACCCAAGCTTGTTAGCAAAACCCATGCACTGTGATGCAGATGCATGCCACCCAACCGAATCAACATCACTTAGCAATAGCGGCTCTTTCGCATTCGGATCTCCAAAATGATTACAGGTGCAGCCACCTGTTCCATTAATATGATCAACCCCGTTGACCCAGTGTAATATGCAAGCTTTATCTGTATATCCCTCTGAGTTATCGGTCGTCATACCGGCATGATTCCAGTAATAGCCCGCAGGGTACTTAGCCTGTTCCGCAGTAAGCCATGTATTATAATCAAAACCTTCTGCCCTGACATTTACCACAGGAAACAATAAAGCTATCGTCAATACAATAAAACATAAAGACGCAATACATCCTATTATCGTACTTATATATAATTTGCTCTTTTTACACGATTCAGCAGAGTAACCGTCTGTCATCATAAGTATATTCCTCCTGATAGGAACAACCACAGTCAGAAGATGATCGTCCCCAAGTATATCTATAAATCGACATCAATCGACAAAACCCATTACACTCTAGTATAATTAAATTCACGTGAAATTCAAGCTTTTTTACTATAAAAGTCCAAGATAACTGAGATCTTAGCGTACTTTAGTGCGCTTAGTTCGAAGTATGCACAGTAATCCGAGCCCAAAGGGCGACAGATAAGCTTAGCATAGTCGTTTACAATGAAAGTTAATGAATCTAGCTCGAAGAGCGAAGATGAGTGCTACTTTCATGTATACATGATGCACTTGGTGAAGTAATCTCCTTAAGGAGCGAAACTGAACCTTAGTGCTGTTCTGTCTATCTTTGTAACATCTTTTTGATATACTTACCGGTATAACTCTTCTTTTTCTTAGTGATCTCTTCCGGCGTTCCCGCTGCCACAACAGTACCACCATTGTCTCCACCCTCGGGTCCGATATCTATAATATAATCAGCAGTCTTGATCACTTCGAGATTATGCTCGATAACTATTACTGTGTTACCGCCCTCAGACAGACGATGAAGAATCTCAACCAGCTTGTGAACATCGGCAAAATGAAGTCCCGTCGTAGGCTCATCAAGAATATATACAGTCTTTCCCGTACTTCGTTTAGAAAGTTCGGTCGCAAGCTTAACACGCTGTGCCTCACCGCCGGATAACGTCGTTGAAGGTTGTCCGAGTTTGATATAACCAAGTCCGACTTCTTTCAACGTCTCAATCTTTCTTAATATTGTAGGAACGTTTTCAAAAAACTCACATGCCTCATCCACCGTCATATCAAGCACATCATATATATTCTTACCTTTGTAATTAACCTCTAAGGTCTCACGGTTATATCTCTTTCCTCCACATACTTCACAAGGAACATACACATCCGGCAGAAAATGCATCTCTATCTTGATTATTCCGTCACCTTTACAAGCCTCGCAGCGGCCTCCGGACACGTTAAATGAAAATCTACCCTTCTTGTATCCTCTTGCCTTCGCATCCTTTGTTCCTGCGAAGAGATCACGGATCATATCAAACACTCCGCAGTAGGTGGCAGGATTAGAACGTGGTGTCCTTCCGATAGGTGACTGGTCAATATTGATAACCTTATCAAGCTGATCCATTCCCTCTATTCCATCATGATCTCCGGGTTTGATTCTTGCACGATTGAGATCACGAGCAAGATGCTTATATAATATCTCATTGACCAGCGAACTCTTACCCGATCCGGAAACACCGGTCACACAGGTCATCACTCCTAACGGAAACGGTACATCAATATTCTTCAAATTGTTGACTCTTGCACCCTTAACGGTTATCCATCCGGAAGGCTTCTTTCTCTCCTTTGGCACAGGAATCTTAATCCTTCCCGATAAATACGCTCCGGTAATTGAGTTCTCATTCTCCATTATCTCCTGAGCAGTTCCCTCCGCTATCACTTCACCACCATGCTCACCTGCACCGGGACCGATATCAACTATATGGTCCGCGGCAAGCATCGTATCCTCATCGTGTTCCACAACAATCAAGGTGTTGCCGAGATCACGCAGGTGCTTAAGTGTTGCTATCAGCTTATCATTATCTCTCTGGTGAAGTCCTATACTCGGCTCATCAAGAATATATGCTACTCCAACTAATCCCGAACCAATCTGTGTTGCAAGCCTGATCCTCTGTGCCTCACCGCCGGAAAGCGAACCGGTCGGCCTGTAAAGCGCAATATAATCAAGACCAACATCTAACAGGAAATGCAGTCTTGCATTTATCTCCTTAAGTATTCCACCACCGATAAATCTCTGTCTGTCAGTAAGCTCAATTTCATCAAGAAACTCTACTAATTTGTCTATGGACAATTTGGTGATCTCATATATATTCTTTCCGCCCACAGTAACCGCAAGCGAAGTCTTCTTAAGACGCTGTCCCTCACATTCATCACAGGGAGTTATAGTCATAAAGCTCTCATAATCCTCTTTCATGGATTCAGAACCCGCCTCGCGATAACGCCTCTGTACATTTTTGATAAGACCTTCAAATGCAATATCATATACACCCTCGCCTCGCTGGCTCTTGTAGTATACCCGCACCTCATGTCCATTAGTTCCATAAAGAATTATATTCTTCGCTTCCTCCGACAAGTCCTCAAACGGAGTCCCAAGATCGAACTTATACTCCTTTGCCAATGCATCAAGTATCGCTCTGGTATAGGATTTCTTATCAGTACATGACTGCCATCCCGTCACTACGATCGCGCCGTCAGCAATCGATATACTCTTATCCGGAATCATAAGATCGACATCAAACTCCATCTTGTATCCGAGTCCAAAACATGTCGGACATGCACCAAATGGATTATTAAATGAAAAGCTCCTCGGTTCTATCTCATCAATGCTTATTCCACAGTCGGGGCAGGAAAAGCTGTTACTCATGTTAATCGACTTACCACCTATCACATCAACCACCATAAGGCCTTCAGCAAGCTTCATGACTGCCTCTATGGAATCATTCAACCTTCTTCTTATTCCATCCTTGACCACAAGTCTGTCAACTACGATTGAGATGTCGTGCTTCTTATTCTTATCAAGCTCTATCTCTTCAGAAAGATCATACATAGAGCCATCCACAAGCACACGCACATAACCGCTTCGTTTCGCCTGTGCAAGCACCTTCTCATGACGACCCTTTCTTCCGCGAACAACAGGAGCAAGCAGTTGAAACTTGGTACCTTCCGGAAGTGCCATAACCGTATCTACCATCTGATCAACAGTCTGTCTTCTGATCTCTCTGCCACAATTAGGACAGTGTGGTATTCCTATTCTCGCATACAGAAGACGAAAGTAGTCATATACCTCAGTAACTGTACCAACCGTTGAACGTGGATTCCTGTTCGTAGATTTCTGGTCAATGGATATCGCAGGAGATAATCCTTCTATCTTATCCACCTCCGGCTTCTCTGCTTGTCCTAAGAACTGTCTTGCATAAGAAGACAATGACTCCATATACCTTCTCTGACCTTCTGCATATATCGTGTCGAAAGCAAGTGATGACTTACCTGAGCCCGAAAGACCGGTTATTACCACCATCTTATCTCTGGGAATCTTAACACTTATATTCTTTAAGTTGTGCTCACGCGCGCCCTTGATCGTGATGTATTGCTTCATATTATTAATCCTTTCATTATCAAATAGATTTGACAATTGAGTAACTCTATTTTTTCTTTCTTAGTTTCGCAATTGCAAATACTCACTTACAGTTATCATTCTCATATAAGTCATATAATTATAAACTTTGCTCATTATATCAGATATAATTATAAAAGTACAGAACAAACTTTCGATTGTCATATTGTTCCTTTCAGATACAATAAACTATTTTATAGAGTATTTTCACTAAATATGTTATACTATAGAACATAATATTAGAAAGGACGGACAACTTATGGAAGCATTAGAATGTATCAAAACAAGACGCAGTATTCGCAAATTCAAGGAGGAGCCTGTTTCAAAGGACACACTGACATCAATCATTGAAGCTGCATCCATGTCACCATCATGGAAAAACACTCAGATCGTGCGTTATAACATCGTTGAGAATGAAGAGATCAAGAAAGACATTGCAGAGAACGGAACGCTTGGCTTCGAACACAACAAAGATATAATTAATGGTGCTCCGCAGCTTGTAGTAGTAAGCATGATCGGTAAACGCTGCGGTTATGAAAGAGACGGCAGTTTCACAACTTCTAAGGAAGACCGCTGGGAGATGTTCGATGCAGGAATTGCAAGCCAGACATTCTGCCTTGCCGCTCATGAAATGGGGGTTGGAAGTGTAATCTTAGGAATTTTCGACGAGGACAAGGTGGCTAAGTCAATCTCTCTACCTGAAGGAGAAAAAGTTGCTGCTCTTATCCCTATCGGATATCCTGATCAGGAAGGTGCTGCACCTAAGAGAAAGACAACTGATGAGTTGATGAGAGTATTATAATTATTAATCCCGGTCCTTAGCATATTTTAAAAATTGGACCGGGATTTTCTAATTTATTTTTTTAATTTTTTAAACACAACCTTCTTTGACATACCTCGTTTCTTCAGTAACTTCTTGTATGTCTTAAGCTTGTTCTTAGGAACATACACCTTCATGTTTGAAGGAGTTTTTCCAAATGCTTTCTTAACTTTCGACGCCTTTAATTTTTTACTGTTAATACTTATTTTTTTCGTATTTTTACATCCATAAAATGCATTCTTTCCGATTGATTCTACATTTTCTCCAATCGTTATGTAATATGCACTTTTATCATTTTTCGCCATAGAAGCAGCTATAGTAGTCACAGGAAACTCTACCTCTCCAAACCATAGACTGTTGAATATAGATAAATTGTAATATTTATTTTTTACCTTATATGCTTCCGCCTTACCTCCAACCACTTTCCCATCTTTTATTTCCAGATCATGTAATTTATAAATAACATCATTTACTGTGTATTTAATTCCATCTTTATATTTTATGGCAACTCCATCTAAATCACAATAATATGCATCGTCCCTTGTACAATATGCGTTGCTAGAAGCCCAAGCGCTATTATCTTCAAAAGATTCCATACTAATTGAGGCGGTTCCTATATAATCACTATACAGCAAAGCAGTATAATGTCCTGTCACCCCGCCATTTTTACTCAAATAATTACCTTTTTCCAAAAAATACAAATCAATCGCACCTAATGTAGTATTATTTCCCCACGCAAGGCATCTTTCACTGCAATCCTTAAATAAATCAAAAGAAAGAGAAGCAGATTTTGCAGCAGGTCTTTTATGTGCCAATTCCGAAAACAAAGCTGCTTCACAGGCACGTATCATAGCACCTCTTTCCAACGCATAAGACCATTTGGGAACCACAAATGTACTCTCTTTCATAATTCCACATTGCACGGCATCCTTTCTTATCTCAACTATTCTGTCAATTATTTTCTGCTTATCTGTTTTATCAAACTCCACAGGAACACCTACCAATACATTACCACTGTATAGTGAATATGTTGGATACTCAAATGTCTGCCATGCATGTCCTTTCCCATCAAAAAAGTGTAATTTTTTATCAATAAGCGCATATGCAAGCTTTAACCTATTCCCTTTTGAATCAACATAAATATCATATTCTCCATCCTTGCTCCAAGAATATGTTTCTCCTTCTTTACGTTTCCTATCTTCTCCATAATAATATCCATTTTTATATTCATTGAAGCAGCAGAAACCATTTTCATCAAAGACATAATGACCATCGCCAATATTAGCCTCACAATCTGCCAATCTTGATCCATCGTTCAAAACAAACATCATTTCACCATTAACACTAATAAATTTTCCTGTATAAGTTCCGTCACTATATGAATCACCTGATATATTAAATGTTGATGCACCCGCTTTACGTTTTTGATTTAACGAAGAAACAGGAAGCACATATATCGTCAAAGTATATGATGTACCATCCCCCTCACCTGTAAGTGTACATTCATAACCTTCTACATGATTCTGTACGCCATCCGGAATATTTGACCATGATACACTCACTTGTTTATTTATATATGCTTTAGCATCATATACCTCAATAGTTTGGGGCAACAACTCATTAATGTTTTCTGTGCCATATGCAACCAGCAAGTAGTAAGATGCCTTATACGAACCGGTTTTACTATCATATAATTCTCTACTTTGAACCGTATTAAGTTTGTATGCACATTTTGTCAAATCATTATTTACATATACCGGATCATAAACATTCCTATCTGAATATCCAAATGAAATATCTCCTTTATCATCATAATTAATTTGTCCTTTTTAAATCGAATAATAAGGCACAGCAGCATAACTGTTATTCTTGCAAAATAATGCTCCTAAAACTAAAACTAATAGAATCACTATCACTTTCTTCACAAGCTCTTCCTCCGTTAATCATCATAGTCTCGAAGTGCAACCTTAAGTTCCTTTAACCTGTCACGATATTCAGCTGCCATCTCGAAATTAAGCTCAGCCGCTGCAGTCTCCATCTTCTTAGTGTACTTCTTGATCTCCGCCTGCAATTCCTTCTTAGACATTGACTCAACATCTTTCTCTTTCAATCTTGCATTTAATTCATCAATATCATCATCTGTTTCGGTAGTGATAAGATCACGCACTGATTTGACAATTGTTGTCGGTGTAATACCATGCTCCTTGTTGTATGCATCCTGAACCTCACGACGGCGATTCGTCTCATCGATTGCCACCTTCATTGAACCGGTAATTGTATCAGCATACATTATTACGCGACCTTCACTGTTACGAGCCGCTCGTCCTATCGTCTGCACAAGCGAGGTCTCTGAACGTAAGAAGCCCTCTTTGTCAGCATCAAGTATTGCGACAAGAGTTATCTCCGGAATATCAAGTCCCTCACGGAGAAGATTGATTCCGACAAGCACATCAAATACTCCCATTCGAAGATCCCTTACAATCTCAATTCTCTCCAAGGTGTCTATATCAGAATGAAGGTACTTAACCTTAACATTATGTTCGCGAAGATAGTCGGTAAGATCCTCAGCCATGCGCTTAGTTAATGTTGTAACCAAAACCTTGTGGCCCTTACCAACCTCTTTGTTGATCTCGGAAAGCAAGTCATCCACCTGTCCTTCAACAGGCTTTACCTCTATCTTAGGATCAAGCAGACCCGTAGGTCTTATCAACTGCTCAACCCGAAGAAGCTCATGATCTGCCTCGTAATCGGACGGCGTTGCAGACACGAAAAGCACCTGGTCTAATTTATCCTCAAACTCATCAAAACGAAGTGGTCGGTTATCCATGGCTGATGGGAGTCTGAAACCAAAATCCACAAGTGTCTGTTTTCTTGAACGATCACCCGCATACATACCTCTTATCTGTGGTACGGTCATATGCGACTCATCAATTATCATTAGAAAATCATCCTTGAAAAATTCAAGCAAAGTGTTCGGAGTAGAACCGGGAGCAAGCCCCGCAAGCGGTCTTGAATAGTTCTCAATTCCCGAGCAGAAACCTGTCTCTCTTAACATCTCCATGTCAAAATGTGTGCGCTCATTTATTCGCTGTGCTTCAAGCAGCTTATCATTTTCCTTGAAATACTGCACTCTTTGTTCCAGCTCTTCCTCTATCTCCTTTGTCGCAGCTTCGATCCTGTCCTGCGGAACTACGTAGTGCGAAGCCGGGAATATAAATGCACAGTTGATACTGCGTTTCACTTCGCCGGTAAGCGGATCAAACTCAACAATTCTGTCAATCTCATCACCAAAAAACTCTAACCTGATGGCATCCTCAAAGGTGGATACCGGGAGAATCTCGAGCACATCTCCATGCACGCGGAATGTTCCCCTCTTGAAATCCATCTCGTTACGCTCATATTGAATGTCAATAAGGTCTGATATAAGATCCTCCCATTCATAGGTCATTCCGGTACGGAGCGTCAACATCATCTCAGCATAGTTTTCCGGCGACCCGATATTGTAAATGCAAGACACTGACGAAATAACTATAACATCACGACGCTCTATAAGCGCAGCCGTCGCCGAGTGCCTTAACTTATCTATCTCATCATTTATTGATGAATCCTTCTCAATGTAAGTATCAGTTGATGGCACATACGCCTCCGGTTGGTAATAATCGTAGTAGGACACAAAATACTCCACCGCATTCTCAGGGAAGAATTCCTTGAACTCACTATAGAGTTGGGCCGCCAGGGTCTTATTGTGCGCAATGACGATAGTCGGTTTGTTAAGCTTGGCTATAACATTAGCCATGGTGAAGGTCTTACCGGAACCTGTGACACCAAGCAAAGTCTCGAATTGATTGCCTTCCTTGAAGCCTTTTACCAACGCATCGATAGCCTGGGGCTGGTCTCCGGTGGGCTTGAAGGGGGCGTGAAGTTTGAAGATTGACTGTTCGTTATCCAGGATAATCACCTCCGGTCTGCTTCTTTTCAGTGCAACTATAATAACACATATGTTCGATTTTGTATATAGAAAAAAAGCAATGCCAATAAATGTCAGCACCGCTTTTCTTTTGTTATGGTTTTAGAATTGATCTATTACCGAACCATTT
>CAMHMG010000033.1 GCA_946186175.1 uncultured Clostridia bacterium
ATCTATATAATATGCACAACTCAAGAAAGAAAAAATAAAGTTTCGCAATCACCTAAAGTATTTATTATGTATCATTTTCTCTTTCCAAACAAGCTAAGTATTCTAAGGAACAGATTGATGAAATCCAGATATAATTCCATTGCTCCCCAAAGACTTATTACTGCAGGATTATAATCGGAATTCTCAACAGCAATCATTTCAATCTTCTTAGTATCATATGCTGTAAGTCCCAAAAATATTATTATGGTTACCACTGAAATACCAATATCCAACATTGAAGATCCAATAAGAATATTAACCAAAGAAACTATTATTGTTCCAACCAACCCGATAATCAAAAGGTTTCCAATAGACGAAAGATCCTTGTTGGTAACCTTGCCTATGAATGCCATTATGCCAAACACTACTGCTGTAGAGAAAAATGCCATCTGAATGGATGCCATTTCAAAAGCAAGGAAGATCACCGAAAAAGTCAATCCATTAACAACTGCGTATGAAAAAAACAAAACCGCTGATAAAACCATATTATTATGTTTCATAGCCGCATTAGCACCCATAACAATTGCAAATTCTAATCCAATAACAAAATAGAAGGATAATCTGCTTGAAAAAATTGCAGCCAGCATAGCATCTGAAGATGCCACCAACAAAGCAGTGATTCCTGTCACCAATAATGCCATAAACATATACATAAATGCACCTGTCATGACACCTGCTGCAGCATCATCCATAATTATCAAATGGGACGAATCTGAAGATACATATGGTTCATCATAATATGCATTACTCGAAGATACCGTACCAAACGTATCCTTATCATAACCTGAAGAGGCATTAGTGTAATCTCCCTTCAAACGAAGACCACTTCTTTCTCTTTCGTTTGTTTCCATTATTATTCCTCCATCTTATACTAATTGATAGGCAATTGCTAAACTCATTGAAAACGTATACTGAGTTGTGAATATTGCATAGATTCCATAAGCAGACCGTTTGTGACCGCCGGTACTTAGTGAGTACAAAGTACGAACTTAGTACCGTTGCGCAAACAACCGAGCGAGAGCGTGTCTGCGTTGGAACTATACAATACTCACAACGATAAAAAAATGTATTGAAGTTTCGCAATCACCTAATACTAATTGATATGGGTGTCAAAAAACATATTTTTGACACCCATTGTTATATGAGTTATTTATTTCTTCATGCGCTCAAGAAGCTTCGCTCTCTGCTCCTCATAACCAGGCTTTCCAAGCAGTGCAAACATATTCTTTTTGTAGCTCTCAACACCCGGCTGATTGAAAGGATTAACTCCAAGCACATAACCGGATACACCACAGGCAAACTCAAAGAAGTAGAAAAGCTCGCCAAGATTAAACTCTGACATATACGGAAGTGTAATCATGAGATTAGGAATCTCTCCATCAACATGGGCAAGCACTGTTCCATTCATAGCCTGCTTATTAATGTAATCAACTGTTCTTCCGGCAAGATAGTTAAGACCATCTAAATCATCATCCTCAGCCTCCATAATGATCTTACGTCTTGGAGAACCGATATTGATAACTGTTTCAATATGATTCTTAGTACCATCCTGAATGAACTGACCAAGAGAATGAAGGTCTGTTGTGAAGTCACAGGCTGTAGGATAAATACCTTTTCCATCCTTACCTTCCGACTCACCAAACAACTGTTTCCACCACTCACCTATGTAGTGAACTGAAGGTGTATAGTTAGCAAGAATCTCCATAGTCTTGCCTTTTTCTCTCAATATATTACGAAGTGCCGCATATTGTAATGCATCATTCTGTTCAAATTCAGCCTCTAAACAAATCTGTCTTGCTGATGCTGCACCAACCATAAGCTGCTTGATATCTGCGCCGCTTACTGCTATAGGAAGAAGTCCTACTGCCGTAAGAACCGAGAAACGTCCTCCCACGTCATCAGGAACTACGAATGTCTCATAGCCCTCTTCATCAGCGAGGTGCTTAAGTGCTCCCTTTTCCTTATCGGTAGTTGCATATATTCTCTTTGCCGCCTCTTCTTTGCCGTACTTATCAATCAAAAGATTCTTGAAAATACGAAAAGCTATTGCAGGCTCTGTAGTAGTCCCTGACTTTGAAATAATATTAACAGAAAAATCTCTGTCGCCAACCACTTCTAATAAATGCTCAAGATATGTAGAACTTATGTTATTACCACAGAAATATATCTCCGGAGTTCCCTTTCTCATATCCTTATCTATAACATTATAAAATGTATGGCGAAGCGCCTCTATAGCTGCTCTTGCGCCAAGATAAGATCCGCCAATACCAATAACGATAAGTATATCCGAATCATTCTGAATCTTCTTAGCTGCCGCTTTAATTCTCGAGAATTCTTCCCTGTCATAATTAATAGGAAGATCCAGCCAGCCAAGAAAATCATTACCCTCGCCACTCTTCTCAACTAATGTCTTTTTAGCTTCAAGAACTCTTCCCTTCATCTCTGCAATATCATCTTCGCTTACCATGAACATTGCATTACTATAATCAAAACTAATACTCTCCGCCATACTATTGCTCTCCTTTGTCATACTTTGACCAAATGATAATTCACAGAAATTATTCTTTGGTCTCTTTAGTTCGACATTAAATAATTTGCGAACAGAATATATTTTATCAAATGGTTTTGCAAATATCAACATTTTATTTCATAATTATGCTTACTTTTATAATTAAAACAAATAAAATCCGATATTTTCAGCATTATTTACAATCATTCTTATCTATTCATCCTTGTTTCATTTATACTTTAACTCATATAGGTTTCCAAAGGTGTATCCCTCACCCTTCAATAATTCTATAACACTTTTTAATGCGTCGTGATTAGCTTTTGACACATTATGTATAAGAGGAATCGCACCCGGATGATAATATTTGGAAAAATGTTCTACAACATAATCGGCAGTCGGCTGATTATTGACATCATAATCCAGATACGCTATCGACCAGAACACTGTTGTATATCCGAGATCTTTTGAAAGCTTAAGAGTCCTTTCACTGTACTCTCCCCTCGGTGGTCTGAAAAAAAGATCCATATCATATCCTGTAGCCTCTTTCATGTAATTCTCACATTTGAGAAGCTCTTCCTTCTGTTCATCAATACTTTTTGACGGCATACTTGGGTGTGTTACGGAATGATTGCCTACCAGATGTCCCTCCTCCTTCATTCTTTTCACCAATTCGATATTATCTCTGATAAATGTCTGTGTTACAAAAAATGTCGCGGTAACATTTTCTTCTTTAAGCACCTTCAAAATGTCCTCAGTAAATCCATTTTCATACCCGCAGTCAAAGGTAATATACATTCTCTTTTCACTTACAGGAACAACATAATATGCCAAATATTGTCCAAGGTCAAAATCTTCCTGGCATCCCGATTTCTCATGATTGTCATTTCTTTTAAACCACCATGCATAAAGTTTGTTGTCAAACCCATTATAATCTGTATCCTCAATGATATGCCTGTTTCTTCTGTCAAGCTTTGCAAGTTCTATAGAATCATTATTATCTAATGCTTGCTTCCACGGGTCTATGATCTCTATTTCTGTATCATTAATATGTTTTTCATTGTCATTACTATTTTTTAACGATGTTTCATCCAGCTTTCTTATTACTATCATGTCAATCAGCAATAATAATACAAGTATTGCTACAGCAATTAAGATTATATTACCCTTTTGCCTTTTCTCATTTAATTTTCTATCCAAACTGCACTCTCCCTATGAAAGAAAGCTCTGTACAAATTCCTCCAGCAAATCTATCTCAGACTGTTTCTCATCCGATACCGCAATCTCTTTTGACACCTCATTTTCTTTTTGCAACATAAACATCTCTGTTGACTTACTATATTCAGATTCTGTAACCACCTCCGGTGTTTCACCACTTTCTGCTTCTACAACCATCTGCGGGGTTTCATCACCGTCTGACTCTGTAATCGTCTTTTCCCTTTCATCTTTCTCCGATATTTCAATTGCTCCGGAAACCTTTTCCATTTCTTTCTTTGCATCCATTTCCTTAATAAGGTTCTTGAGCATTTCCATATCTTCTTCCATCCGGCCATCCTCTTTAGATCCGGTCTTATTATCAACAGTCTTATTTAATCGATTTGCAAGGTAATTTTCAAGATAATCCACAAGCTGAACGTGAATTTGCTGCTTTCTTGCTTTTATTCCATGTATATGAAAGAATATGTATAAACATGCCAAATTAATTCCTCCCGCTGCCAAAATATCAGCATAATAAATGCTCGAAGCACCGATAAAATGCCCATAATATGCACCGGCCACCATAATAATTGCCGTTATTCCGGCAGATATATACGGAAGCTTTTCCCATCCCGAATATGTAAGTCCCGCAAATCTAAGCTTATAAATATACTTATCAACAAATGCATCCATATTCTTAACCTTAACGTTCATCTCATACATAGCTTCATACTGGTTCTTTAAATTAATCATCACCTTCTTTTTAGTAGTCTTCATATTCGAGGAAGCTTTCACATATCCTTTTAATGAGAGAGCTACAATCCATTCAATAAAAATACTTAGCACACCAAATGCTGCTATCACGCTCATAAAAATATTATTTGTTATCAGTTTTACTATCATATCGTCTCTTTCCTTTCATTTATCTTCAAATTATCAGGTAATTGCGATACTCAATTTTTCTTTCAATAAGTTTTGCAATCACCTAATCTTCCTACAAGTGTACTAAGGTAATGTCACAAACACAAGGCAGGTCCGTCGTATTATTTCTTTATATTTATCCGATAAACCTTAATAATATCTATATTTCTTTTTAACTCGACATTATTCATCATTTGCTTTTTCTTATAAGTGTGATATATTATTAAAAATAAAAAAACAACCATTAATAAAAAGAGCTGAATAATTTACATAAACGCACAGGAAAATTAACAGAATCACATAATAATCTGTCTATAATATTTAAAAGGGGGAAACCATGAAAAAAATAGTTTTGACCGGCGGTGGAACCGCAGGACACGTAACGCCCAACATAGCACTTTATAACAATCTTAAAGAAGCCGGATATGAGGTTCATTACATAGGCTCATATAACGGAATAGAGAAAAAACTTATTGAAGATATCGGAATTCCTTATTACGGAATATCATCAGGGAAATTAAGACGTTACTTTGATGTCAAGAATTTTTCAGATCCTTTTCGAGTAATCAAAGGTTTTGGCGAGGCAAACAACTTAATGAAAAAACTCAAACCGGATGTCGTCTTTTCAAAAGGTGGATTTGTTTCAGTTCCGGTTGTTCTTGCTGCTAAAAAGAACAAGATTCCCGCGATCATCCATGAATCGGACATGACACCGGGACTTGCCAACAAGATATGTATTCCTTCAGCCACAAAGGTATGCTGTAACTTTAAAGAGACCTTTGACCTTCTGCCTGAAGGAAAAGCTGTTCTTACCGGAACTCCAATCAGAAAGGAATTGTTTGAAGGAGACAGAAACAGGGCAGCTGATTTCTGTAATCTCGACCCTTCTAAACCGACTATTTTAATTATTGGGGGGAGCACGGGAAGCGTAGTGATCAATAATGCCGTACGTGAAAGTCTTGATGATATCTTATCAAAATATCAGATAATTCATTTATGTGGCAAGAATAATCTCGACAATTCTTTATCTGACAAAAAAGGATATGTACAGTTTGAATATATTTCCAAAGAATTAAGAGACCTGTTTGCTCTGTCGGATCTTGTCATTTCAAGGGCCGGTGCCAATGCGATATGTGAATTGTTAGCACTCAAAAAACCCAATATACTTATACCTTTATCAAAAGCAGCCAGTCGTGGAGACCAAATATTAAATGCCAAGTCATTTAAGAAAAACGGATACAGCTATGTAATTGAGGAGGAAGAACTTTCTAAAACTTCTCTCATCAATGCCATCAGGGATGTAATGGCACACAGAGATGAATATATTAAAGCCATGGAAGAAAGTGAAATGTCTGATTCGATCAAAACAATTATGGAGCTTATCAAATCTGTATCTTAAAAATCAACTGATTCTTATACCATAAAAGGACACCGCAATCAAATGCAGTGTCCTTTTCATTATTGCTAAACTACCAATGTTGATATTACTCTTCCTGTATGCCACCATAGAGCTGTGAAACGATCATCTTAAGCACTTCTTTGTTCTGTTCAACATGTTTGCCATCTTTAAGGTTCATCTCCGTACCATCAATAAATGGTATGATCTCAACCTTTGTTCCGTCTATATGGAACTCGAATTTGATAATAGCAGATGTATATAACTTTCCGTTATAATCATTATATTCCTTCATATTAACGCTTGCACCGTTACCGCGATATACGACCATCTCCTTACCGGTTGTCTCATCCTTCTCATATACCCAGCAGCTCATTCCTGTATTCTTCTCTAATGCATCCTGGTATGTCACTCCCTCAAGCCCCTTAATATTAACATCAAGCTTCTTAACCTGGTCAATTCTAAGCTTAGCCTGAACATCCATTACAGGCTGAACAAATGATTTGATAAAATTATGCGGATACTCAGGAACGATCATATAGACGCCATATCCAACACCACATATAATCAAAATAGTTATAATAACCTTCAACACCTGTTTCATAATTAATTATTCCTCCTAAATATAATTCTCCCATTGATTCCCTAAAACAACTCTTTTTCCAGTTGGTTCAAAAAATCCTCAAGCATCTTCATACGCTTGTCAAACTCAAGTCTTGCAGCCTCAGTCTTACAGCGACGAATCTTAGGTCTGTTCCCCTTATAATATTGTTTGATCCTATAATATGCTTTCTTATAATTGGCACCATCCTCACAAGCTGTTGCCATAGAATCCCACAACACGCTAACTGCACCAACCTCGTCAAGCAGATCTGCATCCATAACCACCTGACATTCCAATGACAACTCATCGGTTGTATCTTTGTCTTCGTGAATACGTATTATCTCACCAATACGTCCAATTTTAACAGGATCTATTCCTATACTGTCAAGAAATTCGACTGCTATCTCAGCGCCAACCTCACCATGGTCCCGGCCTTCTTCCCAACCTACATCATGAAGCAATGCCGCCAACGCAATTATCTCTAAATCTCCACCAACTCTGGCCTGTAGCTTGATCGCCCACCGATATACTCTCATAGTATGCTCAAAACGATCGCGAAAAGGATAATTGGGCGGTCTGCCATTAACAGCAATCTTCTCTTTGACAAACTCAATCACATTTGCATAGTTCATGCTATTAACTCCCACTCCTATATTCTTTATAATAATATAAACACAACTATTGTAACACTATTTTCATAATTATTCCATATATAAATAAAAAACTTAAAAAAGAGTATACTAATACCTATTTTTAAGTAATAAAAAAATCCGTGCGACCTGCTTTGAATCCGCTTCCAATCTGTTACCATGGTAGTTAACTCAGTCAGGCACCCTTGCGGCGCATGAAAGCTCCTACTTAGTGCTGCTTCGTTCCCGACCTGACACGGTTCATAGGTTTCCATCGCGCAAGACCCGCACGTCAACGCCACTTGTCATGGGCAGCATTAAAAGCAAAACCCGAGGCAGATCATCACCCCTGCTATAGCAACAGGTACAGGGTACTGCTAATACCCCAGCTGCACGGAAAGATCTGGCAATAATATTATCGTAAATTATATGTTTTTCTACGAATCTCGCAGTGAATGCGAGCTTCTATCCGAACACATACATATTATCAATAAATCTTCGTTAGTATACAGGAAAAGAACTTTTCTGTCAACCTTGTAATTAAAGGTTTGAGATACTTTTCTTTCTTTCCCTTCTCAAATTCTTAAAAAAATCAGACAACATCTGCGAACATTCTCCTTCTAAAACTCCATTTACAAACTCGACCTGATGATTGAATTCCTCTATCTGAAATAAATTAATTATTGACCCTGCACATCCCGCCTTCTTATTCATGGCACCGACGACAACTTTCGGAATCCTTGCCTGAATAATTGCTCCTGCGCACATCTGACAAGGTTCAAGAGTGATATACATTGTGCAGTCCTCAAGCCGCCAATCGCCAATCTTTTTCGAAGCCTTTTCAATCGCTATAAGCTCAGCATGTGCCAATGTAGTTTTTCTCGCATTCCTCTTATTATAACCTCTTGCAATAATTCTATCATTCTGTACAATAACACAACCTATGGGAACGTCTCCGTTCCTGACTGCACATTTTGCCTGCTTTATTGCAGCTCTCATATATTTTACATCTTTATCCATTGTATCTCTCCCTGATTATGTGTTATGATTACATCATCAATTCCATTGTATATACTATATATTTGCATATAATTGCAAAACTCATTGAAAAGTGTATATGAGTTGTGCATATTACATATAGCATCCATTGTCAGACCTTGGCGCAGTCGTTGGTAGTTCCAATGACACTTAACGAACAACGTGAGTTGTAGTGTCATGCACCTACTTGGTAATGAACACGAAGTGTGAATTTAGTACCATTACGACGGAGACAGAGCGAAAGCGTGTCTGTAATGGATCTATATAATATGCACAACTCAAGAAAGAAAAAATAAAGTTTCGCAATCACCTAAACAGCTTACCTTATTGAAAGGAGGAAAGCATGTCATTCATCGTTAATACCAAACGTCTTATCATGAAGGTTGAAGACGAAAGTATTGCCCCTCGGGCACTTGAATTTTATATCGAAAACAGAGAATACTTTGATCCTTATGAACCAACACGGCCAAGCACTTTTTATACATTAGAGTATCAGCAGGCCGCTGCGGAATATGAATACAAAGAAACCGTCAAAGGGCATTCTCTGCGTTATTATGTGTATACCAAAGATGCTCCCGACAGAATAATAGGCAGCATCAATTTTTTCAATATAAGGCCAATGCCATTTTCTACAGCATCTATCGGATACAAATTTCATCACGAGGTCTGGGGTAAAGGTTATGCTTTAGAGGGATGCCAGGCCGCTATTGCAGTAATGTTTTCTAACTACAATACCCATCGTATTGAGGCCAGAGTATCACCTTCTAATATACGTTCAATACATTTGCTTGAGCGATTAGGTTTTTCATATGAGGGATTGGAATACAAAAGTGTCAGTATCAATGGGGTATTTACCGACCATCAAAGATACTCTTTAATCAACAGTGATCACCATTTGTAATAAGCTCCACTATCCAATAACCAAACTGTCCGGTTTTTAAACCGTTTTTCCTGACAGGAATAAACTGATAAAACCCAAACATATTTGCAAGATATTTTTCCCGATTCGAAAACACACCCGGAACTCCCAACACAGCCTTGTTCTTACCGTTATCAAATCTCATATTGCCAAGCATAAGATATTTATAAGTATAATATCCATGTGTCAGAAAACTGTTTGCGCCAAGCTTCCAATTACTTATATCAAGCTTTCCTATATCTTTCAAATTAATTCTCACACAATCAAATAATTCTTGTACACCACCCATGGAAAGCTTAGGAAAATCCTTGATCATACTATCAAAAGAATCATCAGGTGAAATGCCATTTTTCGCCTCATTCTTATAACCGGTATTATATACAGAAACTTTCTCCCTTGATATTTCAGCGCCTGTATTTATGGGGATTTTAGTTTCTTTTCTTGTGGTAGTTTCACCATCTGTCTCTACGGATATTTCATCTTCTGTTTTACCGGACTTTTCATTATTGTTATTTTTCTTTTCATCATCCTCATTAAATGTTAATTCGTATGAGCTCCTGTCTCTGTCTTTAAAATCACCAAGATAGTAATCATTCTTATTATAAAGAACAATCACACCGTCAAACGAATAAAGATCACGTCCGGTATCAAACAATTTTTCCCATGAAGTTTTGGTGTGAAATGTAAGCATTTCTCCGCAGCGCTCCACCTCACATATTTTGACCGCAGATAAATTATCCAACGCTTCATGATAGAAACACAACACCGGGTTACTATTATGAATATTATAACCTTCCTGTATATTGATCGTAATCCCGACAATGTCGCCTCTTACCTCCATTTTCAAAAAGCCTGTTGTCGCCCCGATACGCCCATTGTGATACTGATAAAAATATGTAATATTCCTCTTATAATTTCCCACTTGTCCAACATACTCCTTTAAACATTAAATCACGTCGACTAAAGTCTCCGTGTGATTTTATCGATACATCTGTCTATAATTCTATGCAGGACAAGTCTGAATTATTCCGGGTTAATTAATAATTCGCAACTATTTAAGCCTCTTTATTATCCTATTATTTTATCAAAAGGTCTGTAAGCTTCGCAAACTGCTCCAAAGAAAGTGCCTCTCCTCTTATGGAGGTTGACAGGTCCATCTTTATAAGCGCAGCATTTATCTGCTCTTTACTAAATGGCAGTCCACCATTTACAATACTATTCTGCAAGGTCTTTCTTCTCTGATTAAACGAAGCCCTTATTATAGAAAACATCATCTTCTCATCAGAAACAGAAACCGGCGGCTTATCAAACAGATCAAGTCTTATAACCGCAGACCCTACATTAGGTCTTGGTATAAAACAATTCGGTGGGACATTTGCCGCAATATAAGGCTTAGCATAGTATTGCACAGCAAGCGATAGTGCTCCATAGTCCTTTGTTCCCGGACCTGCCTGCATTCGAAGCGCCACCTCTTTCTGCACCATTACGGTAATATTATCTACCGGTACATGTTTTTCCAGAAGGCCCATAATTATTGGTGTCGTAATGTAATATGGGAGATTTGCAACCACCTTGACCGGCTTCCCTTCATTCTTATCCTCAATCAGTTTACCGATATCTGTCTTCAATATATCATCATTGATAATTGTTACATTATCATAATCCGAAAGAGTATCATTAAGTACAGGTATTAATTCCTTATCAATCTCAACAGCAACTACCTCTCTTGCACTCTCACAGAGATACTGTGTCATTGTGCCAAATCCGGGACCTACTTCTAAGACCATATCATCTTTCGTAACTTTAGCTGCAGCAATAATCTTATTAAGAACATGTTCATCAATAAGAAAGTTCTGCCCGAACTTTTTTTGAAAAGAAAAACCATATTTTTTGATCGTCTCTATTGTAACCTGCGGATTACTTAACTTCTCCATATTATGCTCCTTTTTTGATACGGTATAATTTATATGCGTTTTCATAAGTTGCTTCATATACCTTAGACACAGGAATCCCCTTAAGTCTTGCTATTTCATCTGCAACATAGGAAAGATTAGCCGAGTAGTTTCTCTGTCCCCTGTATGGCACCGGTGACAGATATGGACAATCCGTTTCTAAGACAATTCTATCAAGTGGCGCATACTCCACAACTTCTTTCAGCCTTCTGCCATTCTTAAATGTTACCACTCCGCCAACGCCAATAAAATAACCCATGTCCAAGAATTCTTTGGCCATTTCCACTCCATATCCGAAGCAGTGCATCACACCTTGAATTAAGCCTGCACTCTCTGCTCTCATAACATCTAAAGTATCTTTAGCAGCATCGCGACTGTGTATTGACACAGGCATATTTAATTCCCTTGCAACATTCAGCTGTGTTGCAAACCACTTTTTCTGAAGCTCTTTGTCAATATCTTCATAATGATAATCAAGTCCTATCTCTCCAATTGCGACAATTCCATCTTTCTTAGACAACTCTTTAAGCTCGTCCATATCCGCATTGCTTAAGTCATATATATCATCAGGATGTACGCCCACTGTTCCATACATAAAATCATATCTGCTTATAAAATCAGGCATATTCCCAGATGTATCCATACTGCAGGCAACATTGACTATATTACTGACACCCTGATTACAGATCCTGTTTAAAAGCTCATCCCTGTCAGCGTCAAACGCCTCATCATCATAATGTGCATGAGTGTCAAAAATCTTATTGCTCATATCTATCCTCCGAAAAAAATATTTATCAAAGTATATCATCAACATAGAAAACATACAACCCAATTCATAGAATAGACGTAACTGTTCAGGTAGAATCTCGCATTTACTGCGAAATTCGTAGAAGTACAGCATAAGGATGTTTTTCATAGACATATCAAGCTTTTTGTGATATTATATATTTAATTATGCGAATATTTAACTCAAACATTCTAGGAGGAATTAATCCATGGAGTCTAATTCAAAAAAACATTTAAAAATAATATCTGTACTTGTTATGGTATTGATATTGTCATTTAATCTTGTAGGATGCTCACTGTTTGACAGCAAGTCCCAGGTTTATTCAAGATATATAATAAGTCTTTTAGATATCAACTATAAGAATGTATCCAAAGATTACATGACGCTGACCGGTGTATCGCAAAAGGATGCGGAAGCAGTATATGTTGCCAATATGGATTACCAGGCACACAACCTCATGAACTATTACGGCGTCAAAGAGGTAGACGACGGCACTATCCTTTCAGAATTCTACTATTTGGCACAATCTATCTTTTCCAATGCCAAGTATGAGGTAACAAGCGTTGATAAACAACAGGGTTCAGACAATTACGTCATCAAGTTAACTGTCTATCCTTTAGACACCTTGGAAACAAGTTATGATCGTATAGTAGAATATATCGAAAGCTTCAATGCCAAAGTTGCTGATGGCGATTATAACGACACCACTGAAGTAGAATATGAAACTGAATTCGCAGAAGGTATAATTGACATCCTTAAGACAACAGTGGATAATCCCGGATACATGGATCCTATCACCTTAGAAATTCCGATCAAACCTTCAGATGATTATTACTATATTACAGACGAAGATTTTCTTTCAATAGATCGCAATATATTATATATTCGCGAAGATCCTACCAAAGCCGAAACTTCAAATGAAGGAGAAGAAACCTCTGAAAGCACAGAGGAAGCAGCCGAATAATAATAACAACGTAAAAGAGGTGTTTATATGTATCAACTTGATTTTAATAACCCCATCCATGTACATTTCATTGGGATTGGCGGAATAAGTATGAGCGGACTTGCCGAGATTCTCCTCAAGGAAAATTTTAAAATCAGCGGATCCGATGCCAAAAGTTCCGATATAATCGACAATCTCATTTCAATGGGAGCCATCGTCAATATCGGTCAGTCCAAAGAAAATATAACCGATGAGATTCAGCTTGTAGTCTATACAGCTGCTGTTCATGAAGATAATCCGGAGTATGCGGAATGTGTCAGAAGAAATCTCCCCATGTTAACAAGAGCACAGCTTCTTGGTCAGATCATGAACAACTACAAATATTCCATAGCCGTTTCGGGAACTCATGGAAAGACGACTACCACTTCCATGCTATCCCAGATATTTATGGAAGCTGATACGGACCCTACAATATCAGTAGGCGGAATATTAGACTCCATCGGTGGTAATGTACGAGTAGGTAATTCCCAATACTTTGTAACAGAAGCCTGCGAATACACCAACAGTTATCACTCTTTATTTCCTTATATAAGCATAATTTTAAATGTTGACGCTGACCACCTTGATTTCTTCAGCGGTATTGATGAGATTATCGAAAGCTTCCATACCTTTGCCGGCAATCTGCCCGATAACGGACATTTAATTATTAACGGTGATATGTCCTGCATTTCAAAAGTAACGGACAATATCTCATGCAATATTTTCACTTTCGGAATGAATGAATCTAATTATTATCATCCCATTGATATTGAAGCAGATGAACAGGGTCATATGAATTATACGCTGGTAGTTAATGGAGAGAAACAGGACAGGGTTCACATTAATATTGGTGGAACTCACAATGTGTCCAATTCTTTAGCAGCTATTGCAGCTGCGGATATTCTTGGTATAGACAGAAGTGATTGTCTTAACGGTCTTTCCTGCTTTTCAGGTGCTCACAGGAGATTCGAGTATAAAGGAACGCTTGGCAATGTTACCGTAATTGATGATTATGCTCATCATCCTACTGAGATTAAAGCCACCTTAACGACAGCAACACATACTCCTCACAATGAACTTTGGGTTGTATTTCAGCCACATACTTACACACGTACCAAAGCATTGTTTGATGAATTTGCAGACGCACTTAAGGGATTTGATCACGTAATCATTGTAGATATATATGCAGCAAGAGAGAAAGATACCGGCCTTGTACACGCTAAGGACCTTGCTAATAAGATCAAAGAATCAGGAACAGATGCAAGATATTTAAGTACTTTTGAAGCAGTTGAAAATTATTTATTAAAAAATTGCAAAAAAAATGATTTGTTGATAACTATGGGTGCCGGAGACGTTTATTTAATAGGCGAAGAACTACTTGGAAAATAATTATTCACAATATCCACATGCTATTTTTTGTCACTTGACAGGAAAAGCGTGTGGATATTTTCATTTACATAATAACAACTCTTTTTTATCATTTATAGCTCAAAACCATTATAAATATTTGTATATAAGAATCAATCCCCTCAGCATTTGTTTTATGTAAACTGCATTTCCACATAATCCACACTTCCCACAGATTTATAGATTCAAGTGTCGGGAACATCTGTTCTATTTCCTTTTTCAAAACACTGTGTTATAATCCGACTTGCAATTGAGAATCAAACATTTAGATAATTGCGAAATTCAAAGAAAAAATATATTTAGTTGTGAATATTTCATAGTTTCCATAAGCAGACCGTTGCGCGGGCAACCGAGCGAAAGCGTGTCTGCGATGGAACTACACATTATTCGCAACGAAAGAAACATATATTTGAGTTTCGCAATTACCTAAACCACAACATTTTAAGAAGGGAGAAACAGACATGGAAACCATTACAATATCTACGAAAAATCATGAAACCTACTCGTCTGTTTCAAACTTTTTTATTGATTATTATATGACAGAAGCTAACGGTGAATTTGTTAAAGTATATCTCTATTTGGTACGTCTTTTAAACAGCGGACGTGCTGTCACTGTGGCAGAGATTGCCGATCACTTTGACTCAACAGAGAAAGATATATGCCGTGCAATCAAATACTGGATCAAACAAAAGGTATTAAAACTTGAATATACTTCTGATAAGATCCTTACAGGAATAATCCTTCTTCCGCTTTCTCCAAAAGCATCTAAGGAAGAAAACGAATCTCTGCTATCAATGCTTGGAGTCGAGGATGAACCTAAAAAAGAAGCTTCATACAGTGATACAAAAGAAGTCGATACAGACACTTTCACTAATGTTGAAGTACCTAAGAAGGTAAGATATAAGCCTGAATTTATATCAGACAAGCAGGAGGATGAAGACTTTGGAAATCTACTGTATCAAACAGAGACATATTTCGGCAAACCTCTGACTCAATCAGATCTTCAGGCTCTCTTATATATATATGAAGAACTTAATTTTTCACCTGAGCTGCTTGAATATCTTGTTGAATATTGTGTATCAATTGGCAAAAAGAGCTGCAGATATATTGAAGCAGTTGCAATAGAATGGTATAAAAATCGTATTAATACCGTAGAAGATGCCAAGATAGCTTCAAAGAATTACAATTCAATATATGTTTCGGTTCTGAAACAATTAGGAATTCCAAATCGCGTTCCCACACCGGCCGAGACAAAATACATCGATATGTGGTATAATACTTTTTCATTTAACAAAAATATCATTATTGAAGCCTGCAGACGTGCCATACTTGCCAATCCACAATCACCAACCTTTGGCTACGTCAACGGAATACTCGAAAACTGGCACAAAAACAACGTACATACTCTTGCAGATATACAAAAACTTGATGAACAATGGGCTGCTAATAAGAAGAAAAAAACAAAAGGAAACTCTTCTTCAAATAATCAGTTCAATAATTATCAAAGCTCTACAAAGGATTCCGTTGTTGATGAATTTGAAAGCCTATTCTTGAAGGAGACCAATAATTAATCATGTTGTTTAATGAAGAGCAATACGACGAGATAATGCTGGTATATTACAATCATCAAAGAGAAAACCACGCTGAAGAGGATCGTCGCAAAGAAGAAATCTACAACAAAATACCACGCATAGCAGAAATTGATCGAAATATAGCTTCTTCATCTATAAATGCATGTAGGGCAAGACTCAAACATTCTGTACATAATACTGAAGAAGTCATAGAAAACAATCATAGGCTTATAAACGAAAAGGAAGCACTTCTTAGGAGTAATGGCTATCCTGATAACTATTTAAAGCCAATATACACCTGCCCGCTATGTCAGGATACCGGCAAGGTTGGTTCTGAATACTGTTCATGCTTTAAACAAGCAACCATATCCATGTTATATAAGCAGTCAACGCTTACTAACATTTTGAATAAAGAAAACTTCAAAACCTTTGACCTTTCATATTATCCCAAGGAGCCTGACAATATTCATCCATACACTCCATATGATAATATGAAAAATATTTTAGAAAAAACCAAAGATTTCACTAGAAATTTCGATGAGAATGGTGGTAATATACTATTCTACGGTGAAACCGGTTTAGGGAAAACTTTTCTGTCAAACTGCATAGCCAAAGAATTATTAGATACACGTCACACTGTCCTTTATCAGACAGCGATACATCTTTTTGAAGAGGTTTGCGGCGATACCATTATGAAAAAAAACAATAATCCCAAAAACAGGGAAATATATGAATACTTATATCGTTGTGATCTGTTAATAATTGATGACCTTGGCACAGAATTTACAAATTCATTTGTTTCTTCTGAGCTTTATGATATACTTAACACGCGAATAAGGGAGAATAAATCGACCGTAATATCTACCAATCTCAACTTAAAAGAGTTGACTGCCAGATATTCCGACAGAACATCTACCCGTATATTTGCAGAGTACAAGGTTTACAACTTCTATGGCAGCAATATTAGGCTCGCCAAACGAAGAACATCTATCAACGAATAGAAGGAGATAAAATCATGCCAAAAGACAGCCAT
>CAMHMG010000034.1 GCA_946186175.1 uncultured Clostridia bacterium
GTATTATGATATGGATGCAGTAATAGCTGTGGCGTTAGAGAAGGCGGAGAGTATCTTTTAGGATGGGGTATCATATTTGACAACGATGAAAATAATAGTGTATTGTGATATTATGTAAACACCAACTCGCGCGTATTTTTGTATAGAAAAATATGCGCGAGTTGATATTTTTATATAGAAAAATATTGAATTATTAACTTGGATATGATACAAATATAGATAATATCTCCTTAAGGTAGGTGATGGGATTATGCTGCCCAGAAAGATAATTAATGATCTTTTTCTGTGGAAGAAAAAAGAAAAACATAAAAGCCTAATTGTATATGGTGCAAGACAGGTTGGTAAAACCTTTGCTATTCGCGAGTTTGGCAAAGATTATGATCATTTTATTGAATTAAATTTTATTGAAAATCCTGAATATATGAAAATTTTTGAAGAGGGATTAGATGTAGACACGATGAGAATTAATATTTCATCATTTATCCCCCAAGCTGATTTCATAGAGCGGAAGACTCTGGTTTTATTGGACGAGATACAGGAGTGCGGAAGGGCATTGCAGTCATTAAAGTTTTGGTCGGAAGATGGCAGATATGATGTAATAGCTACAGGCTCAGCTCTTGGAATGAATTACAGGCAGGACATCTCATACCCTGTCGGATATGTGGAATATATGCATATGCATTCACTGGATTTTGAGGAGTTTTTATGGGCCAATGGGATTGATGATGAAGTAATTGATGTTTTGCATACATGTTATGAAAAGGTCGAAAAGGTACCGACAGCAATTCATGATAATATTGTCAAGGTGTTAAAACAGTACATGGTTATTGGCGGGATGCCAGAGGTTGTTCAAACATATATTGATTCGAAAAGTATAAAGGCAGCGGACGAAATTCAAAGGAGAATATACAGAGATTATTTAAATGATATAGCACATTTTGCTCCCGCCAATATTAGAATAAAGGCTCAGGATTGTTATAAATCCATACCGATTCAGTTGACAAAGGATAATCACAAATTTCAATACGGTGTTGTGGAAAAGAAGGCTACTGCAACAAAATATGAAACCAGTATAGAGTGGTTGAATGCCGCATTTATTACAAAACCGGTGTTTCTTACAAAAAGAGTGGAATTCCCGTTGAAAGCATATGCGGATGAAACAAATTTTAGATTATATATGACAGATATTGGAATGTTGTTTGCCGGATTTGATTTCTCCCTAAAACAATTAGTTCTTGAAGATAATTTGTTGGAAGAGAAGTCTTTGAATATAATGCTTGGAACTGCTAAGGGTGGATTGTACGAGGCTCTTGCGGCAGATATGCTTATAAAAAGCGGCAGACAAGACATTTACTTTTACAAGAATGTGAAGAATACAGCGGAAATTGAATTTGTTGTTGAGAACGAAAAGGGATTATTGCCTATCGAAATTAAGGCGGGACGAAAGAAAGCCAATTCGCTGGATGGTATTTTACAACAAGATAGCATCGAAAAGGGATATAAGCTGTCATTGCAAAATGTGGGACGAGTCGGTAAAAAAGTGACAATGCCATTATATATGCTTATGTTTTATATATAAACATAAATGGTATGCTTTTGTGAAAGAATAATAGCATTTTTGAAAAGAAATATATATTTGTTTTCAAAATCAGGCTTTGATGGTAAAATAGAGGTAAAATTGATAAGCCTACAGGATATGTATTGAGAAACTAAGGAGGGGTACAAATGGGTTTTGAACTTATGGCGTCGATGATGTGCGCAGATTTTAGGAATCTGGAACAGGAAGTTAAGAAATTAGATGAAGGTGGAATAGATTCATTTCACATTGATATTATGGACGGTCGTTATGTACCTAATTATGCTATGTCATTAAATGATCTCAGGTGCATAAGAAGTCTGACCGATACACCTATGGATGTACATCTTATGGTTGAGCATCCTAATAATACAGTACAGCTGTTTGCTGACAGTCTTAATCCCGGAGATACTATATATATTCATCCGGAAGCGGAATATCATCCGTCAACAACACTTCAGAAAGTGATTGACGCAGACTTGATACCGGGAATTGCTATCAATCCCGGGACCAGTGTTGAGACTATATATGAGATGCTCCGTATTGTTAAGAAAGTGCTTGTTATGTCTGTTAATCCGGGTAATGCCGGACAGATGTACAGACCATATGTTGGTGATAAGTATAAGAAATTGTTGTCCATGAAAGAAGAGATGGACTTTGAGGTATACTGGGATGGTGCATGTACTCTTGATAAGATTCAACAGTTTGCTCCGATGGGGGTTAAGGGTTTTGTTCTTGGAACAAGCTTGTTGTTCGGACAGGGTAAACCATATGGGGAGATTCTTAGAAATATTCGTGAAGAGGTTAGATAGAGAATGAAATGTGTAGCCATAATACTGTCCGGAGGAACGGGCAGCAGAATGAATATGGATATCCCCAAACAGTATGTTCGGGTTGGCGGAAGGATGATAATTACAGAGAGCGTTATTCCTTTTGCCAGATGTAGTTTGATAGACGGTATTCAGATTGTTGCAGATAAGCAGTGGCAGGATAATATTCTCAAGGAGTATGCAGAGAATATGAAAAGCATTTCTTCCGGTGCACCGGGCAAGGATGCTGATACTGAACATTCTAAGATGGCACTGCCATATAAGTTCAAAGGATTTTCTGTTCCCGGAGCCAACCGCCAATTGTCTATTCTCAATGCTCTTCGTGACCTAAGAAAGAATATGGATGATGATGATATAATTATTATACATGATGCGGCAAGGCCTCTTGTGACGATGGAAATGATAACATCATATATAACGGCTATATATGACAAGTCACAAAAATCACCATCCGGCTGTTTGGATAATTCGCCAAAGTCTTCAGCCGATAGCTTAGATAACGCGTCAAAGGCATCGGCCGGCAGCTTAGATAACACACCAAAACCATCAGCATCGGCTGACAGTTTGGATAATATGGAAATCTCAGGCATACATAATCACAGTGAAGAATCTGATAGAATCCGTCATGACGGTGTGATGCCTGTAATTCCAATGAAGGATACCGTGTATTATAGTGATAATGGTAGTAGTGTAAGCAGACTTTTAGACAGAGACAGAATGTTTGCAGGACAGGCTCCTGAGGTGTTTCGGTATGGGAGGTATCTTGATGCCTGTGAGAAACTTATGCCGGATAGGATAATGGATATACGGGGCTCTACCGAGCCTGCAATTATGGCGGGCATGGATATAGTAATGATTCAGGGAGATGAGAAAAACTTCAAGATTACCACTATTGAAGACATGGAACGATACCGGGAGATTGTTGATGGCAGATAAGCACCGGGTTTGATATTACGATTGGAGGAGATGTATTATGAAAGCACACGTTCTATACGGAGTAAATGATCTCAGATATGAAGAAGTAGAAAAACCAATCCCCGGAAATGACGAGGTTTTGGTTAAGGTTGAAGCAGTCGGCGTGTGCGGTTCGGATATACCAAGGATTTATGAGACAGGAGCACACAGACATCCGCTGATTCCGGGACATGAGTTTGCGGGCACTGTGTGTGAAGTGGGTGTTGATGCCGGGAAGGCATTTGCACATGGAAATGCTGGCGGTGGTCTGAATAGCTCACTCATCGGAAAAAGAGTTGGTATCTTTCCTTTGATTCCATGTGGCGAATGCGGCCCTTGTAAGAATAAACAGTATGAGATGTGCAGGAATTACAATTATCTGGGGTCGCGTTGTGACGGCGGATTTGCAGAGTATGTCAAGGTTCCGGTATGGAATCTTATAGAATTACCTGATAATGTCTCATTTGAAGATGCAGCGATGCTTGAACCCACATCTGTAGCGGCGCATGCTATGCGGAGAATGTTTAATGATGCCGGATATGCTGTGTTGGGTGCGGTCAGGAATTATAATGTTATGGAAACACCGGACGTTATTAAGCCTTCTGCTGCGACATCGGACACGCGTAATGACAACGGTGATGCATGTGGCAAGACGGTTGCAGTCATTGGTCTTGGAACGATCGGTCTTCTTCTCACAATGCATCTGATCGGTGATAAGAGTTCCGGAAATAATAATGGAATTTCACATATATATGTTATTGGTAATAAAGAGTTCCAGCGTGAGAAAGCTTGTGAACTTGGAATTGATCCTGATGACTATTGCGATGCATCGAAGGAAGATGCGGTTGAGTGGTTGCTTTCTAAGACAGAAGGCAAAGGGACAGATTATACATTTGAATGTGTTGGGAAAAATGAAACCATTGCCAGAGCAGTAACGGTAACAGCGCCTGCCGGAAGACTGATGTTAATCGGTAATCCTGCGTCAGATATTGCATTCGACAAGAACACATACTGGAAGATACTTAGAAATCAGCTTACGGTTCTTGGTACATGGAATTCATCATTTACAAAGGAAATGAATGATGACTGGCATTATGTTGTAGGCAAGCTGGCAGCGGGAACGATACAGCCGTCCAAGCTTATATCGCATCGTCTGAACCTTGAAGAACTGGAAAAGGGACTTCACATTATGAGAGATAAGACAGAGGATTATGTGAAGGTTATGGTTAAACTGTGATAAAATGTTTGTCTGATATCCTTAAGAAAAGCGATTAATATGTCGATATATATAGTAATGATATTTGTTAATAATAGAAAGGTCTGATTGTTATGATGGTTGTTGCGCATAATATGTTGGCAGTTAATGCAAACAGACAATTCAATATAGGCGATAGAAAAATGGCTAAGTCGACTGAGAGATTGACTTCAGGCTATAAGATTAACCGAGCGGCAGATGATGCTGCCGGTTTGTCTATCTCTGAGAAGATGCGTAATCAGATACGGAATCTGCATCAGGCTATGAGAAACATTAATGAGGGTATAGATTTTGTGGAGGTTGCGGATGGAACACTTGGGGAGACGCAGAGTATTATGCATCGTCTGGAGGAACTGGCTGTTAAGGCCTCTAACGATGTTAATACCACAGATGATCGTATGGCAATAGATGAGGAGGTTCAACAGCTCAAAAGTGAATTACATGATATCTTTAATGGCGCAGAATTCAACACACAAAAGATATTCTTCACACCTTATACACCGGAGATTACAGGATCACCTAATAACATGAGGCTTGATTATACAACAACTGACCGTCATGGAGGTTATGCAGGTCTTACCATTAATAATACAAGGCACACATGGGAGAGTATAGGGGTGCAGTTTGAAAGCGATGGGGTTACGTTTGTCGGTGGTACATATGAATTTACCAGTGGTGGTGAGAAGGTTGTTCTCAATATGAAAGCGGGAGCGAAAATTCCGAATTTTGAGAGAATCAATACATGGGAGGCCAAGGATAACGGCATCTATGTAAATGACAAACTGGCTGCTACTTGGTCTGATATGAGGATTAACACATCTAATGTTGAAGCGGGAAAGTATTCATTTTCTTATCAGGGATTAAGAATAAGTTTCGATGTTAATGCTGGTGATAATCTTAATGATATTATTAATGGTATTAATAATCATGATTTTAACTCATCAGTGTCGTGGAGCAACTATTATATGTCGACAACCGTATATGATAGTGCAATAGATACTACAACGGGACTGCTTAAGGACAGGTGGGATTGGAGGGCTGACGATTATAGGGATAACTTCAATACTGTACTCAATCCGCCTGTAAGATATATGGATATACAATCAGGCGCCAATGCAGGAGAGGACACCAGAGTGGAATGGAAGGGCATGAATCTCACAAGTGTGGGGCTTGGCAGTACTAATGTCACAAGCCGTATTGACGCAGAGAATGCCATAATACAAGTACAGAATGCGGTTAAGATCGTGTCGGCAGAACGCTCTAAGCTGGGTGCGATGCAGAACAGACTTGTGAATTGTTATAATAATGATGATAATTATGCTGAGAATTTACAGAGTTCAGAGTCGCATATACGAGATACAGACATGGCTAAGGAAATGCTTGACTATAGTAAGCAGAGTATATTGGCGCAGGTGGGACAATCAATGATTGCCCAGGCAAACCAGCAACAGAAGGGAATCCTTAATTTGTTGTCATAATACTACGTAGTTTGATTTCTATACTACTATAACTATGTATGTTTTTTTAAGAATTGGGTGATGATTATGAATAAAGAACGTAATAGAATATATGCAATTATGGTAAGTGTGGCTATGATTATGTGTTTACTGAGTGATTATTCGGTAACTGCGAGAGAGCCGGATGGCATGGTGGGTGGAACTGAATTATCAACAGAGGAAGTATATAACAGTGATGGCAATACTAATTCCTACAATTCAGATGACAAAGTAATTGAAGAGACTTCAACATCTACGGAAGAATCCGCAGTATCCGTAACAGATGTTTCTACAGAGGCATCTACAGAAGGGTCGATTGAAACTGGAACGGCTACAGCCGTAGAAGAATCGTCGGAGAACGGAATGGAAGCAGTGACGGAAGAACCTGAAGAAGAATCCACAGAAGCTGAAACAGAAGCCGTTACAGATACTTCTGAAGCCGGAGCGTCAGAAGAAACTGATGTTATTGATGAGGACGCATCCCTTACGGATGGATTGGAAGAAGCTATAGTTGATTTGTCGCTGCCTGCAGAGCTTAACTTGAAGATAGATCCTTTTTCTGTAGAGACAGGTGATCCTGATGTTCAGATTACATCACAGGTATATGAGATAATCAACTATGGATCAGCTGATGTGGCAATTGAGATCAAGCCGTCAATAGTTGGTGATGGGTTTGAGTTAATAGAAGAAGCTCCTGATAAGGGTACGCAGCTTGTATCTGAGAATGTTGATAAAGCAAGAGCGTTATATCTGGCTATACAAGTCGCAGACAGTGGAAAGAATAAGGATATTGTTTCGGGGAAATACTCCTTTGATATCACTGAGTACGATCAGGTAATGAGCACCAAGAATCCGGAGAGCTTCTATCTTATGCTTAAGGCAGCAGATGAAGATGGAGTTCTCACTGCTGAGAGTAAGGCTGCCATAAGATTTCGGGGTAATGTGGATCCTTATGGGGAATATCGTAATGGCGATCTGAAGGTTTCTCTGGTTTTCAACGTTGTAGGAATATCAGAGGAGAAGTCAGAAGAGCTGCAGGAGGAAGAGAAAGAAGAGAAGCTTAATTTTCTGCAGGAAGCTGAGTGAATTTCAATTAAATTTCAATTATCTTCTTAAAAATCAGTGTGGATGAGAAAATATTAATATTTTTTAATATAAGCTATTAATATTGATTGATAGTATGCCGATATATTATTCAGAATATTACTTCTGCTTATTATTACAATTTAACAAAATTTTTTGAAAATGATGAGAAGATTTGATTGACAATTAACAGTATTTAAGGGTATAATAGACTTTACAGTGGTAATATTATACATAAATATGGAACGTGAAGGAGATTATATAGTAATGGCTAAGCAAGAGGCTGATTCTATAGATATGGGTTCTGGGAATGAGGGTAAGAAGAAACGCAAACTACCTGTTATCATAGGTGTGATTGTTATTATTGTTGCGGCGGTTGTGGCAGGTATTCTTCTGTACAAGCATTTCCATAAACCAGAGATTGATTCATCTAAGGGTGGAATTGTTATTTCTGAAGATACACGAGGTAATACTAATGCTCAACAGCGCGTGGCTGAGGGAATGATAACAGTTAAGATGACGCCCGTATGGACCTTCAAAGATGGCGGGTCTGCCGGTAATGGTTATGTTGCTAATTCCAAGAGCAACACAGCCCCCCTTAAGATAACAGTAGCTCTAAGCGAAACCGGTGAGGTTGTATTGGATTCGGATCCGATTCCAATAGGTTCCTGTATAGAGAACTTCGCACTTAATAAGGAGTTAGAGAAGGGGACATATCCGGCAGTAGTTACTCATTCGACCGTTGATGAAGATGGTAATATTACCAACTCGGTTCGCACGGAGATAACTATCGAAGTGGAGAACTAGACTTAAAAACCAATATATTATCAAGGAGGATATGATTATGAAGAAAACAAGAAGAATTTTAGCAGCAAGTCTTGCGCTTGCAATGGCAGTAGCAGTAGTTCCTGTAAATGCAGTTAAGGCTGCAGATCCTATTGAGTGGGACAATGATGGCGGCGTATCTACAGTTGAAGGTGAGGGCTCAGTAATTCAGCCTATCATTGAGGTTTCTTTACCTGGAGATCTTGCATTCCAGATAGATCCTCTTAACTTAGAGATTGCAGACACTCAGATTCTTGGTGGCGATTATAATATTGTTAATCGTGGTAATGTAGATGTTAAAGTACAGGTTGATCCTTATGTTAATAAGTTAGAGGGCAGCGTACTTGACATTAAGACAGCAGCTGCAAAGGGTGGAACTATTGGTGGAGTTGATTATAGCTCGAAGTATGCAGATTTGACTTCTTCCACTGACAAGAAGTCTGTTTTCCTTGCTGCAATCGCTGCTGACAAGGCAGGAAGTGCATTGGTAGATGGTAATGAGGACGGTATCTATGAGTTTTCATATTTAAAGGGTTCAGACGTTATTATGGGACGTAAGGCGCTTACATTTGACTCTGCAAAAGATAATGCGGTTAAGACAGATGCGGCAAGTCTTGGTATAGCGTTTGGTTCAGCTGCTATAGCTGGAACTACTAAAGTATTAACAGAGCAGGCATTAACAGAGACAACAGCAATTTCTGACTCTCCTGCTTTCACATTCAATTTGAAGAAGTCTACAGCTGATACTAATGGAGATCTTGCTCCTCAGGTTGATTCTGTTGGTTCATTCACTATCGTTGGTGCGGTTGATCCTAAGCAGACATATGCTGATGGTGAGGTTGCTGTATATGCACTTTATAAGATGTCGTTGTTGACAGCTCAGGATGCATCTGGTTTTGAATCTATAGATGCAACTAACAAGATTGCAACACTTGTTAAGCCTAAGAGCTGATTTTAGTATTATTTAATTAAAATAAGAAGGCAGTAATATTATGATTAATTTCATGGAAGAATAATACGGTTTTTAAGTATGTTGGGTGGTGGAGATGTGTTCAATCGCGTCTCCACCTTTTGCTTACTAAAAAAGAAGGGGACAGCCTATGAAAAATACATGGATAAGACGGATAAGAATATATCTTACAACATGCATTGTTATGGTGCTTATGACATTGGCCGTTGGAGTTGTGAGCCATGCAGCAGGCGCAGTCTTTGATGATGGCACAATAGTATATCAGGTGTTGGATGAAGAAGCAAAGACCGTACAAGTTGGTAAGGGTAATATCAACGTATATGGGGCAAGCCAGACGGGGCTTAAAAAAACAGCTGCCACAGCAGTTGTAATACCGGATGAGGTGACATATAATGGCAAAAGTTATAAGGTTGTTAAGATATCTCCTTATGCATTTTATCGGTGTACTTCTATAAGAACAGTTGTTATAGGTGAGAATATTAAGACAATTGATATCGGGGCATTTAAGGGCTGTACTTCTGTTATGAGCATTAGATGGAATGCGGTTAGCGTGGAGGATTTCTCATATTCTAATCAAAGCGGCAGCAGTAATGTGTTTACAGATGTGGGTAATAATTCACAATATGGAGTGACTGTTAGCTTTGGTGAATCCGTTACGAGGATTCCGGCTTACGCATTTTTTACGAATACATCCGCAAATCAATATTGTAAGAATATAAGATATCTTTTTTGGGGAAGTAATATTGAATCAATAGGTGAATATGCTTTTGCATATTCCTCAGGCATTACAAATCTTACATTACCTAATAAATTACGTCAGGTTCCTGCACATTGTTTTGAACAGTGTACTTCTCTTGAAACCGTTACAATATCAGACAGTGTTGAATCCATTGGAATGGCTGCGTTTAATGGTTGTACCGGTATTAAATCCCTTGAACTTGGTAATGGTCTTAAGACTATAGGTAATAACGCATTTTCAGGATGTGTTAATGTAGAGGAATTATACTGGAATGTTAAGGATATGGGAGACCTTGTTGCCGGCAACGGTATCTTCTCTAGTCTTGGTCAGGATACTGACGGCATAACTGTTACATTTGGAGCAGATGTGTCTGCAATCCCGGCTAATCTGTTCTATCCCGGAGATGCATCAATAGCATCGAAGTTTGTAAATGTTGCCGTGGTGAAATTTGATAACCTGAAAGTTGGAAGCATTACAATTGGGGAAAATACATTCCGTGAATGCCGTAATATGAGTTCGATCGAGATAGGAAGTAACGTGACAGCTATCGGCAATAATGCCTTCTATGGCTGCGTCAATGTGTCTGAAATCATATGGGATGCAGTGAATACTACTGATTTTGATAAGGGAAACGGCATCTTTGATAATGTGGGAACTTCCACTGACGGCGTTACTGTTGTTATAGGTGGAGACGTTGAGAAGCTTCCTGCCTATGCATTTTCACCTAATCTGCTTTCGGGAGGGAAGAATGTTAATATCAAGTATCTTACGGTGAAGGCTCCTGCTGAAACTCTTAAGCTTGGAGATTATGCATTTTATGCATGCGAGAATATGATAGGGGTATCCTTTGATGGTAATAATATTACAATTGGCAACTATACATTTGCCAATTGTAAAGGACTTACAGATATTCCTATGTATGATTGCGTGACTTCAATAGGAGATTATGCTTTTTCCGGATGTTCCGGTCTTGGGGAAGCTGTTCTGTATGATTCTTTGAATAGTATAGGAACAGGTGTATTCAATGGTATAGGTAATACAGCTGAATATCCCTTTGTGATATATAATATGTCTTCTAATGCTGTTACAAAGGGTAAACATTATAATGGCAGCTACGTTACTGTATATGGAAGTTTTGTAGTAGAGTATGGCGAATCCGGTGATCATGGCGCATATGAGGCTAATGTTGATGTCACTAATTATCAGGGCGTGGATTATATTAGGGGAAATCAGAATATGTCTCTGAAAGTGAGCGCAGACTATACGATTCAGGATCCGTGGTCAATTCTTTCAGTAGAGTACAACGGAGAGATATTAACCTCAGTTAATAATACCTATGTGGTTCCTGTTGGATCCTGTCAAAATGTTATCACCATAAGTTATAGAAAAAGGCTGGAACCATTTCTTGCAGCCCTTAATGATGTGGGTTATGATACTTTGGAAGAAGCTGTTAAGGCTGCCGGTAACAAGGATACAGTATATATATGTCACGAACAGACCATTACCTCTCCTATTACAATAGATAAGTCCATTAGTATAGAATTATACGATAATCTTGGGAGAACTAAGGTATATAATGGGGCTAAAGCATCTTCCATGTTTAATATACCTGAAGGAGCAGATGTTGAGATTTCAGGCGATATTACCTTCGAGGGTAACTCCTATACAGATGTATCCACGGCATATGCAATGATGTCGGTGAAGGGTTCACTTACCATTGGAACCGGTGTGGTAGTGGAAGGCCAGCAGGTTACCGGACAGACAAGCTACAGCAATGGTGGAGCAATATATAATAATGGCACATTTGTATTGGATGGTGGAATAATACGGAACAATATGGCTCAATATGGAGGAGGAGTATACTGCGACGACAATTCTGAGACATATATTGAAAATGGCAGTATTACAGATAATATTGCATCATATTCCGGTGGAACTGCCGTTGGTGGAGGTATATATTCAAAATCATTAATAACATTAGCCAGTGGAAAAATCATTATTGACGGTAATGTGGCGGGAACATCTGATAGTAATGTTTTCTTGAAATCAACAGGTATTGAACTGGCGGATAATGTTGCTGATGGATCAAGAATAGGACTTACATATGCTAAGACATTATCGGCACAGGCCGGATACATTACGGATAAAGCTGTTAATGAAGCGTGGTTAGATGTTATTAGATCTGACAGCAACAGCTATGAGATTGGATGTAATGTTGATGGCTTATATGTGGGACGTAAGGTGACATTTAACGGAAGAATCAATGAGGATGATGCCGAAGCAGAGATATTATATAAAGCTGTTAATCCGGATACGAGCTGTCTTGATGAGATGCCTGAGATAACAAGAGACGGATATGTATTCCGGGGATGGTATGCAAATAATAAGCAGTATACGGAAACTACCAAGATTGATAGTAACATTACATTATATGCAAGATGGAAGGAAGCTGTGGCGCAGATTGGTGATACCATATATGCTAGTTTTTCGGATGCCATTGATGCGGTTGATAATGGTGAGACCATAGAGATTCTTAAAGATATTAAAGTTTCAGATTCGATTGTAATGGATAGGAATGTGGCATACACAATCCACGGTAACGGATTCAGCATCAAAAGAACTTCATCAAAGATAATGTTTAATATTAGTTCGGGTGATATAGTTCTTGAAGGTATTATGCTGGATGGTAATTCTAAGTCAACATCTCTTGTATATGTAACAGGAGGTAAAGTATCATTTACCAAGGATGAAGATGGTAATGCAACATATATTAGCAGATGTGTAATTGGGTCGCCATCAGACAGTAATGGTCATGGTGCAGTATATATTGCAGGTGGAGAGGCGGTACTTGACGGAGGAGTAATAAATGACAATAGTTCTTCTAACGGCTCCGGTGTATATGTGAAAGATGGCAGTTTCACAGTTCTTTCGGGAGAAATCAGGAATAATAGATCATCCGTTTCAGGTGGAGCAATATATGGAGCCGATGGTGATATTATTATTGAAGGGGGTACTATCAGTGGTAATACATGTACTGGCGGCAATGGTGCTGGCATCTATGTGGGTGCAGCGAATATTACGGTTTCCGGTTCGCCGGTGATTAAGGGCAATACCGTGAGCAGTAAGGATAACAATGTATATATTGCAAATGCAGGTGATACTATTAATGTTGATAATGACATATCTGATGACGCTTATATAGGTGTTACTGTGTCAGACGCTCCGACTGCGTTTAAGAACTCTGATGGTATATATGAATATAATGATCGGTTGATTGTAGACGACACTTCATTTGATATACCTGAAGATGCTTTTGTGGCTGATACATCCGGTTATCTTGTGGTCAAAGAAAATGATGAAAAGATATATGTCAGAAGAGGTCTGTTTTCCGTAGTATTCAATGCTAACGGAGGAACAATTAATAATACGGAAAATACCATATATATTGGTGAAATAGAATACGGTAATACCTTAGAGTCTCTGTATAGTTCTGTTACACCGGTCAAGACTACTGGGGATGACACTATATTTTCATATTGGCGTAATGCTGATAATAACGAGGAATACGAACGGATAACAGCAGATACGTTGATCAGAAAAAATACCAATCTTCTTGCAGTATGGGCCAGCCACATAAGTCCTGAACCGGTAATTGATCTTGAGGATGGAACATATTATGAGAGCAAGACAGTAACCATATCCATTGATGAGGGCTACGATATATATTATACATTAGATGGAAAGCTTCCTTATAATAAGTCTATTAGATATACCGGACCAATAACAATAGATGATGATGTAACACTGCGTGCTGTTGGTGTCAGAAACGGTGAGGATGCTTACTTGTATGTTGACAGTGGGATTGTTACAAGAAATTATACGATGCGTATCGTTAATTTAGTTAGTATTGCAGACAATCAGAAGGTTATGTACAAGGGTGAAAGCCTTCAGTTGAATTCGGATGTGGTTGTAGGGAATGATCATACTGATAAAACTGTCGCCTGGCGAATAGCAGGTGATACGGATGGTGATAATGCTCCTTCAGAGATTAATGTTGATGGAGTTAATATCAGTGCTGAAGGTCTTCTTACTGTTGATGAAGAAGCGAATGTTGACAGTGTTAAAGTGTGCGCTGTATCAACAGTTAATTCCAATGTATGGGATGATATCAATATAACCATTAAGAAATATGTTAATGTTTCCTATGAGCTTGGGGATTGGACGACTGAGAACATTACAGATAATTTAAAATACAAAGAGGAAGATAAGGTTGTTCTCAAGACGCCGCCAGACAGAGTCGGCTTCACATTTGAAGGATGGAGTGCTGATAACGGGGATATCTATCAGCCGGGTGATAAGTATACAGTGGGCAATGCTGATGTGACATTTACAGCATTATGGGAACAGGATGGAATAAAGAGTGTTACCATTCTTGTGGATGATGCCACCATAGACCAGCTGGATATAGTAAAAGGCGGAAGCGTATTGCTTAAGGCTTCGGTGGTGGCCATCGGAAATGTTACGAAAGATGTGACCTGGAGTATAGAGGGAGATTGTAATGAAGGTACTAAGGTTAGTAATGGTTTGGTAACTGTCGCTTCCGATGAAACTGCTGCATCGATTAAGGTTAAAGCATGTTCGGACTATGACAATAGTGTTTATGCTATTGTTAAGATCAATATATCAGGAGTCCCAAGAAATGTATCATGCTACGAGACGGTCAGTCTGGAGAAGAGTATATATAATGGCAAGATTGAGGATGGGAAGGGATACGCCTTGCCCGAGATTAGCAGAGCAGGCTATACCCTTGATGGCTGGTATATCCTAAATGATAATACCCGTTATGCACAAGGTGATACAATAACAATCTCCGGGAAAGATTATGTATTCTATGCTAAATGGATTAAGAATGAAATTAGCAGCATATCTTTTATTAGGAAGACCGGTAATATAAATGTGGGAAGCACTGGGAATTATGAAGTTTCATTGACAGGAACCGGCACATATACTGATGATGTTATCTGGGTGATAGAAGGTAATGAGAGTGAAAATACTATAGTGGAGGCGGATGAGACAGATAGCAGGAAATGTGTATTAAAGGTTGCCGAAGATGAGACGGCTGCGCAGCTTAAGCTGAAAGCTATATCCGGGTTTGACACCAATGTTACAGCTGAAACCACTATTACCGTTATTGGTAAGGCATCAGGAGTACAGGTAATTGGAGCTTCTGACCTTAGGGCAGGAATGACTTCAAGATATGAAGCGAAGCTTCTGGGTGAAGGCATATATGATGACGGTGTAGTGTGGTCATTAGATGGTTTTGAAAGCAGCGCAACCTATGGAGTGCAGGGAGAGAATGATTTAAGTTATTACATAATGTTGGGTGATGATGAAACAGCTGATTCTATTACACTCACTGCATATCTGTCTTCTACCTATGGTAAAGATAGTGAAATAAAGGAAGAGTTTGTGATTAATATTCGCGGGGTAATATCAGAGATAACATCAATTACCGGTGAGGATGAGATTACAAAGGGTGGATCATCTACATATACAGCTGATATATCAGGTTATGGCAAGTATGTTGATGAGATTGTATGGACCTTAGAGGGAGGAAGCCATGAAGCAACAAGAATAACAGCAGAGGGAAAGACCTGTACCGTTACTGTAGGTGAAGGCGAATCTGCGGCAGAGATTACGTTAGTTGTTTCAGATAAGGAAGATCATACATTGAGGATTCAGAAAACAATTAGAGTGACTGAGCCTTCGTCTGAGGGTGGCGATCAAGGCGATGAGGAAGGCGGCAATCAGGGTGACTCAGAAAGCGGAGATCAAGGCGGAACAGGAAGTGGCGGAAGCGGAGATCAGGGCAGAACAGGAAGCAGTGGAAGCAGCGGTCAAGGCGGAACAGGAAGCAGTGGAAGCAGCAGTCAAGGCGGAACAGGAAGTGGTGGAAACAGTGATCAAGGCGGAACAGGAAACGGTGGAAATAGCGATCAAGGTGGAACAGGAAGCGGTGGAAGCAGCAGTCAAGGCGGAACAGGAAACGGTGGAAGCGGCAGTCAAGGTGGAACAGGAACGGATGCCGGTGGAAATCAAACCGGCACGAGTGCCGGAGATGAACAAGAATTGCTGAAGGCAGGTACTGTGATAACTGTTGGGGGTTCCTCATATACGGTATTATCAGATGATAAGAATACTGTTGAGTTTGCAAAGCCTGTTTCCAATAAAAAGACGAGCATTACTATACCGGCAACAATTACATATTCAGGTAAAAAATATACCGTGGTTTCTATGGCGAAGAATTGTCTTAAGAACAATAAGAAGTTGAAAAAGGTGACCATCGGAAGCAACGTTGAGAAGATAGGTGCAAATGCTCTAAGTGGTGATGCAAAGTGCAAATCTATAGTTATCAAGTCATCCCGGTTAAAATCCGTTGGCAAGAATGCATTTAAGGGCATTAACAAGAAGGCCGCTATTAAGGTTCCGAAGAAAATGTTATCAAAATATAAGAAATTATTGAAAAAGAAAGGACAAAAATCAACAGTTAAGATTAAAGCTTAGTGATGCTGAGAATCAGGTATAATAAGAAATTTTTAATATTATATATTGTAATATTAATTGTTCTAGCTGTTGTCGCTGTGTGCTTGGCAATGACAGCGTGATGTAAATGAAGGAAATTTAATATAAGAATTAGTGACGGATAGATTTGAACGTAGGTTTAGATCTATCCGGTTTTAATTTGATCATCGGACAAGATCCACCGGTTACTGCTTAGGGCTGTTTCATAATCCGTAAGATAAAACTTAATAGATTCCTTTTAAAAGCT